>CAYPZU010000027.1:0-26253 GCA_964415395.1 uncultured bacterium | reverse complement strand
GGGGCAATACGAATGAAAACTTCTCTAGCATTTATTTTAGCTGTTTTCCTCTGCGGTTGCAACATGGCGTATGACGGCCATAACCCAAACAAAAAAGGAGATGCAGCTAATACTGTCAGAAGAAAAGTTGCTTACAAACTGAAGAAAGAAAAAGAGCTATACCCTTGCGGGACCGGGGCTCAGATGATGAATGGAATCCAAATGCTAGCGCTGTCGTTTAATTACTTTAAACCTCTCGACATCAAAGAAGCCAAAAAGCTGTTAATCGATTCAGTAGATGAATTTGTCGATGCAGTCAATGCGGATACTGAGATTCGCCCCTATTTAGGGAACTATCCATTTCAACCAAAAAATATAGAGATTCGAATTTTTCTGGAGACTCGCAACGGCCCTCCGCTGCCAAGAGGCGTTTTGCATTGCATTTCTTCGATTAATGGAATTTTCGAATATGACATTTCGGATCCCGAAACAGGACGGCTTCGGAGGATTTTTAAAGAAACCTATGCGGAAGCCCGGGAAAGGCTGAACCGGCAGGAAAATGAACTGAAAGCAAGTTGAAGTTTTTACCCACTGTTCGGGCCATTCCTCTATTTCTCTTGAGGGAAATTCAAGAACTCCTTAGATTTTCACCCCTTTATCAGGGAACCCGTCCCTATGGGGAACCGGTTCCCTCCGAATGTTTAAAAACTAAAGCCCGAAGCCTAAATGGCTACGGGTAAAAAAATTGCTCGTCTGGCGCGCTATTTCCAGAGGGGCTATATTGAAAGCGCCCGGTGAGGCATGGAGGAGAATTATGGCAGGCGAAACAGATTTTGCAATCGGCAGCATTCACGACATCGACGATGACCGTTTCAAGATAGGCTCTTTTGGCGGAGTTACCGACAGAGTCCGGATCGAAACGATCGCTGACGCAGCGATGCACATGAAAACCCACGAGATCGCCCCGCGCATCATCGCATCGACAGACCAGCCCCACTACGCCGACTCGCTCCAGGCTGTCGACGTGCAGCCGATCGGCGGAATGAACCGCGCGGTCGAAAAACTCGAAGAGTGGGCGGCTGAAGCAGCTCCATCGACTCCCTTCCCGAACCTGGCCTATGAGGCGATCAAAGCCGGACTCTTGAAAGAAGAAGCGACCCGCGTCCAGCTCAACAACCACATCGCCCAGATCAAAGAGTGCCAGAAGAAAATCGACCTGCTCCTGCAGCTGAACTCCGAATTCGTCTCCCTCGGCGAGAAAGGCGGAGAGCTGTCCGACAGAGCGATGAACACGATCGCCGAACTGAAAGAGAAAGGGATCGACGTCAAGATCGACGGAAAGAAAGTCAGCAAAGAGAAAGCGCAGGAAGCCAAATCGCTTGCGAATTCCTTTATCGACCAGAACAGGACCAAAGTCCAGACTTCGATCACGATCGACGTCCAGACCGGGATCAACAACGACAACACGATGGTCCAGATCCTGCAAAGCCTGGTCCGCGAGTACACCTCATTAGTCAGAAAAATTAATGAAAACACTGGAAGACAGTAGCGTTTTGACAGCTCTTTTCAAGGATCCCCGCAAGGATCTCCAACTTTCCGAAGAGGAAGTGGAGAGGTTCTATGCGTATGGCTACGCCCATTACGGCACGGGAAGCTGGGCCGAGGCCGCCGACGTCTTCCGCGTTCTCTGCACGCGGCGCCCCCTCGAGCCGCGCTTCTGGTTCGCCCTCGGCGCGACGCTGCAGGAAGCGGGCAGCTATAAAGACGCTCTCCACGCGTGGGCGATGGCCGCGCTTCTGAACAAAGAAGATCCCTACCCCCACTTCCACGCTGCCGAATCGTGCTTTTCGCTCAGCTGGAAAGAGGACGGAGGCAAAGCGCTCGCCGAAGCCGCGGCAAAAATCAGCCCGGGCCATCCTCTTGAAGGGAAAATCGCGCTGCTCAAAGAACAATGGAAGGTGTGAACGATGTCGGTTGAAGCGATTGGCAGTTTTGATTGGGACGACCTGGAAGTCCGCGCCTCTCATGCGATGGCGCCTGAACTCGAGCTGGCTCCCCTTTTTAAACCCGCTCCTCAAGGACTCTCCACCGAATCGACGCTCGCCCCTTCAGCCCGTCCCGCCACGCTCCCAAGCCGCCCGGTTTTGGAAAAGCCGCGCTGCCAGTCGGGCGCGCCCAATATCATGTACGCCCTGATCAACGACGTGCACAAAAAAAGCGAAGAGCAGGCTGATGTGAGCGTGAAACTGCTGGGCGAGCAGATCAAACAGGACATGGCCGACATCGAGAAGCTCGCAGCCGAAAGGCAAAATGCTCTTGAAGAGCACGCCAAAGACATCCAAAAACGGAACACCTGGGGCATCCTCGGCACCGTCGCGCAATACGTTCTATCAGCCGCGACGATCGCCCTCGGCATCGCCTGCATTTCGACGGGCGCAGGCGCAGGTCCTGGCGCGCTTCTGATCGCCTCAGGCGGACTTGGCCTTTTCAACCGCGTGATGAACGACACCGGCGCCTGGAAAGCGGTCGCCGCCTGGTTCACCAAATCGGAAGAACTCCAGCGGAAAATCGCGCAAGGGATCGACATGGGGATGTTCTTCCTCTCGCTCGGCCTTGGCATCGCGGGAGGCGTCTGGGCCTTCAAGGCCGGCGCGTTCGCCGCAGCGGGCGCCGCCGACGCCGACGCCAAACTGAAACACATTGCAGCCGGGATTGCGACTGCCGCAGGGGGCGCGGAAGCAACCTTTAAAGTGGGCGGCGCCGCCGTCGACAAACGAATCGCCCACGCCGACGCGAAGATGAAAGAGTCGGACGGCCAGTCGAATCTCGACTATGAAGAAGTAAACGAAAATACGCGGCAAGCCGAAAAGGTGATCCGCTCAACGGAACAGATCGGGAGCATCCTGCAGCACGCCATCGAAGGCTCTCGAGTAGACTTATAAAGGGGGAAGCATGTCCAGCGAAATTCAAGGTTTTTCAGAAGTTGATCTTTTATCCGCCTCGTTCGGAGACGACGGGAGAATCGGCGTAGACAAACGGGAAGACAAAGAAACCATCGAAAAAACAGACCGCGCCGCGCCGGAAATCATCGCCGAGACGCCCCGCTCCACCGGTTCGGATCTCGACGGCAAACAAATCGAACAAATTGCGGCCGAGCAGACGCCGGAAGAATTCTTCGAACAGCTCTCGCCTGATCAGCAGCAAGAGCTGCAGCAGGAGCTGGCCCATATCGACGAGCTGGCCGCTGAAAACGAAGAGACGCAGCTCTTCACGCCAAAAGAGATGAACTTCATCATGAAGCTCAAAGAGATCATCGCGAAGGCGTTCGACCAGCAGAACAGACTCAACGAAAGAGACCGCGTCAATCTCGACAAGCTGAAAGTCGAATACAAAGATGCGATCAAAAAAGAAGCCGACTTCCTCCGCAAAATGGGAACCGCCGGGCTGATCATCTCGATCGGCGCGATGGCCGTGTTCGGATGCCAGTTCGCCCGTCCCGGCAACCAGGGCGTTGCGAAGATCTGCGAATTCACCTCGCAGCACCTCTCGAAAGGTCTGGGAGACATCGTGCAGCAGCGCTACAACGCGCGCGGCAAAGAGGAAAGCGGACGCGGCGCGCTTGCGATGAACCAGCTCAACAACGAGCAGCAGAAAAAGCAGAGCGAAGGCAATATGGGCGACCGTCTCTCGAACGCTTACAAAGAGGCGCTCGACCTCGAGAAGACCGCCAGCCGCGCCGGCTAATCCTGTTAAGTCGGTTGCATCCATAAGAATTACAGGATGGACAGGATGACGGCTCGCTCTGCGAGCCTGATGATTGACAGGATATGAAATCAGCCGCCGGGCTCAGCCTCATGAATTGAGGCTGGCTGCGTCATTTCCTTTTTTATCCTGCTTATCCTGCCTATCCTGTTATTTTTTTTCTCTCTCCTCTCTTGCGCTTTTTTTCTCCATCGGTCAAATAGAGGGAAAAGCTCTCAAGAGGAACTATGCAGGGCGAAAAAATCCCCGTACAAATCTACTTCACCCTCTCCGCGCTCGGCCTCTGGCTGATCGCCTCCACGATTACGTTTGCGATGGGGAGTACGGCCGTCGCCTACTCCAACTTCGCCGTCGGCGCGCTGCTCATCTACTTCGGGATGAAATGCCGCAGGTCGGCCACAAGTTTAGAGATCTGGGGCATCACCGCTCTTGGAATCTGGCTTCAGTTTTCGCCGCTCGTTTTCTGGGCGCCCGAGGCTGCAGCCTATGTGAACGACACGTTCGTCGGCGCGTGGGTCATCGCGCTTGCGATCACGCTCCACCCGATGCCCGGCCACTCGCTGAAAGAAGAGGGAACGATCCCGCCCGGCTGGACCTATAACCCTTCCGGCTGGCCGCAAAGGCTGCCGATCGCCTTCTTCGCCTTCCTCTGCTGGATGATCGCCCGCTATCTGTCGGCCTACCAGTTAGGGTATCTGGAAACAGTCTGGGATCCCTTCTTCACGCCCGGAACAAAAGGGGTGCTGGAGTCGGACGTATCGAAAGCGTTCCCGGTTTCCGACGCAGGGCTCGGAGCCCTCGCCTACACGATTGAGTTCTTCGCCACCTGCCAGGGCGGCGCCAACCGGTGGCGGACCGCTCCCTGGCTGGTTCTGGTCTTCGGCATTCTGGTGATTCCAGTGAGCCTCGTGAGCACCGTGCTGATCATTCTGCAGCCGCTGGCCGTCGGCACCTGGTGCACTCTCTGCCTCGTCACTGCCGTTTGCATGCTGATTCCGATTCCGTTTGCGATCGGCGAAGTGGCCGCGACGATCCAGTTTTTGCGCAAATCGAAAGAAAAGCCTTTTCTCGAGCTTCTTTTTAGAGGCGGCAAGTGCCCGAAAGAGAAAAAAGACGGCCTCTCCCCAACCATGGATCGGCCCCTGTCCGTTTTGATCGAGTCGTCTTTATCGGGACTTACCTTCCCCTGGAACCTCAACCTCGCCGCAATCCTCGGAATCGGATTGATGGCTCTCCCTTCTGTTTTCGGCCTCAAAGGAATCCTATACGATATAGATCCGGTCGCGGGCGCGTTGACGGCGGTCGTCTCGGTGGTTTCCTGGGCCGAGATGGTGCGCAAATGGCGCTACGTCAACTTTCTCTTTTCAGCTCTGATCTTGGCTGGGGCCGCAATGGCCTACAAGAGCGAGCCGGGGGCGATCATCGCTCTCCATGTCGGCTTTGCCGCGCTGATCGCCCACCTTTAGATCCGAAAGGGAGAGATCAAAGAATAGTTTGATTTACAGATGGATTGAGGTCATTGATTTGAATCGCTACAATCAGAGACAGCAGACGCTGGAGGTTCGATGCTCGTCCTAGTCAAAAAACAGTCGGTTCGGATTCTGACGATGGTGGGAGAATATGTCTCCCTGATCTTCGACGTCTTCGGAGCCGCGGCCCGCCGCCCTCCCGCTTGGGCGCTAATCCGCGAGCAGCTCTACCACATCGGCGTCATGTCGGTCGGCGTGGTGGCGATCACCGGATTTACGACCGGGTTCGTTCTGGCGGCTCAGTCGTTCTACCAGCTGGGCGAAAAGGGGCTTTCCGGAGTCACGGGCGTGCTCGTCGGCAAATCGATGATCACCGAACTGGGTCCGATTTTGACCGCGTTCATGGTGACGGGGCGCGTCGGCTCGTCGATGTGCGCCGAGCTGGGCTCGATGAAAGTAACCGAGCAGATCGATGCGCTGAAATCGATGGCGATCAATCCGAACGCCTATCTGATCGCGCCCCGATTCATCGCGGGGATCTTCATGATCCCTCTGCTTACGCTCTTCAGCACGATGATGGGGATCTTTGGGGGCTATCTGATCGCGGTTTACCTGTTCAACCTTTCTCCGGCGAGCTACTTCGACCCGATGCAGGTCCACATCACTCTCTTCGATATCGCTACCGGCTCCATTAAAGCGTTCATTTTCGGCGTCCTCCTCGTCACCGTATGCTGCTACAAAGGGATGAAGACGAGCGGCGGAGCCGCGGGCGTGGGCAGATCGACGACGCAGAGCGTAGTGACCAGCTACATCCTGATCCTCGTGGCCGACTTCTTTCTGACGATGGTTCTCAACATGATCCACCAGGAACTGAAATACGACTGGATGAAAGGAGTCTGATGATCCGGATCAAAGAACTTTGGAAGCGCTACGGAGCGGTCGACGTATTAAGAGGCCTCAATCTCGAGGCGAACCGCGGCGAGATCCTCGTCATCCTCGGCAGATCCGGCGTGGGGAAAAGCGTCCTTTTGCGCCACATCATCGGCATTGAAAAACCCGACAGAGGCTCGATCGAAGTCGACGGCGTTCCGATCAGCAGCTTGAAGAAAAACGAACTCTACGCCGCCGTGAAAAACATGGGGATGCTCTTCCAGGGCTCCGCCCTTTTCGATTCGATGAACATCTTCGAAAACACCGCCTTCTACCTCAAACAGCACGGCGATCCGGCGACGGGCAAACCGTTCCCGCCTGAGGCGATCGAGCAGAAAGTGCGCGAAGCGCTGGCGATGGTGGGCCTTGAAGACACGGAGCTGAAAATGCCGTCCGATCTCTCCGGCGGGATGAGAAAACGGGCGGGACTGGCGCGCCTCATCGTCTACAGACCTTCGATTCTTCTCTACGACGAGCCGACGACGGGCCTCGATCCGATCACCGCGCAGCAGATCAACGAACTGATCGTGAAAACCCAGAATGAACTGAAGGGGACGAGCATCGTCGTCACCCACGACATCACCTCCGCCCTCTTTATGGCGGATCGGCTTGCGCTGCACCGCGACGGGCAAATCGTCCACGTGGCAAAACCGGCCGATTTCATGCGGATCGACGATCCAATCATCAACTTCTTAAGGGAAAACCTCGCCCATAAACCAAGGAAAGCGAATGAACGAGCAAAGTAAGAATCTCCTGATCGGCCTTTTCGTGGCCAGCGCGATCACCATCATGATCGGGATGATCCTTTTCTTAGAGCCCACGATCGGAGACGGGAAAAAAACGCTCCAGGTCCGATTCGCCAACATCGCAGGCATCACGATCGGAACCCGCGTCACCTGCGCAGGCAAACCGGTCGGCGAAGTGACCCACATCAAGGAGATCATCAAAGCCCGCGAGGAAATCCCTGACGATTCAGGCCGAGTCTATCTCTATCAGCTCGCCCTCAAAGTCGATTCGAGCGTCATCGTCTACCCAACAGACGAAATCGCCGTCCGCACCACGGGGCTTATGGGAGAAAAATCGGTCGCGATCCTCCCGAAAGCGCTCCCTAAAGGAAAGGAAATCCAGCCAGTCACCGACCAGGTCCTCTACGCCAACTCGATCGACACGCTGGAAAACACCTTCAATACCGTCTCGAAAGTCGCCAACCGGCTCGATGGGGCGATCGGCCGATTCGACCAATGGTTCAATGAGAATCAGGCCCATCTCGCAAACGCCCTGAAATCGTTCGACGGGGCGATGGCGCGCGCCGACACCGTCCTCTCCTCCATCGACAAAGAACAGCTTGTCCCAGCGATCCGCGAGTCGGTGGCCATCCTGAACGACAATATGGAGGCGGTCCGCACCTCTCTTAACGACGACCAGCTCCTCCACAAACTCTCGAGCCTTACCTCGAACCTCGATCAGGCCGCATCGGCTTTCAACAGCGACGGCGTCCAAACGCTGCAGAACCTCAACCAGATTTCCCGCGACATCGCGAATGGAACGGGGACTTTGGGCCGCTTCATCGCAGCCGACGATTTCTATCTGCGGCTCACTTCGCTCCTGAGCAAAGGAGAGACGCTCATGAACGACATCAACCATTACGGGCTTCTCTTCCAGTACGACAAACACTGGCAAAGAGGACGGACGAAGAGAGCCAACATCATGAAAGCTCTCGATACGCCGAAGGATTTCAAAGCCTATTTCGAAGGGGAAATCGATTCGATGACGACTTCTCTCGGGAGGCTCACCGAGCTTCTGGACAGAGCCGACGGAGAGAGGGAGAAAATCATCCAGAGCGAAGGATTCCGCCGCGACTTCGCCGACCTGATGCGCAAAGTGCAGGGACTTTCCGATTCAGTCAGACTGTATAACGAAGGGCTCGTCGCCCAGTCTGAATAACTCCGCTAAAGATGTTTGGCGGAAAGCGTCTTGAAGGTTTGCGGATCGTAGAGCGATCCGAACGACTTCAGGATCTCTTTCCCGTTTTCCTTCATGCCGCTGTCGATTCTTTCAAGAGCTGACAGCATCCGGTTGAAACGCTCCGCGTCGATCGCCCGCTCGCGGATGAAAAGAGCCGGAGTATAGACAAGCCAGCGGAGGAAATCCTGCTCCGCTTTATCCGAGATATCCCCTGTCAGAAGCTGGACGAATCCGTAGAAGGCTCCCTGCTGGGCGGCTCCCGTGTCGATCGCGTCTTTGCAGGTGAAGCTGAGGGAATCTGGCTCAAGGATGTCGATGCATTTGAGAATCAGGAACTGATAGAAGATCTCTATGAAATCTTCCCGGTTGCGCCGCGTGAGGGTGTTTTTGTTCTGGAAAAACTGCTCGTGGATCGCGGGAAGCGCTGAATCGACGAAGCGGGAGATTTCAGTCGGCGCGAGCGGAAGGAAATAGCCGCACTCTTCCGGAATTTTGAGCTGCTCGCGGAACGCTTCGAGGAAGTCAGCCGCGCTATTCATGTTGAGGTATTCGTTGTTCTGGTAGTAGAAATCGGTGTCTTTCGGCAGGGTGATCGTATGGATCTGCTGCGTGAATTCGGCGTTCTTGTGAAGTCCTTCGAGGCAGCGGCTCCGGGCGTATTCTTTCCAGGAAGTGCGGTCGTGCAGGTTGACGATCAGGTGCGTTCTCTGGGGCTTATCCTGCGCATAGGAGCGGAGGAAGGCGCGGAATTCGTCGATCACCTCGACTTTGTTGATCAGCGTCTGCCGCGTCGGCGACGGAATCCGGAACACGTCGATCTTCTCCCCTTTGCGGCGGATCTCGAAGAGGCGCGAAGGGAGATTTTCCTGACCGATCGGGTCGAACGGAACCATCGCGTCTTCTTCCTGCTCTTCGCGGATCAGGTCGAGGATTTTGAAAAGAGGGCCGTTCGGAAAATGGGAAAGAAGCGTGCGGAGCTTCTCGTCGTCGAGAAGGAATTGGCTCCAGATCGACTCCCCTTTCTCCATGTGCTGCTTGGTTTTCTGCTTGATCTCTTCCCCTTTGCGCATCGTCCGGTGGATGAGTCCGATCGATTCCTGCTTCACCCCGCCGATGCGGCAGAAAAGTCCTCTGGCGAGAGAGTGGGCCAAATAGAGAAGGAGGTGGGACGTTTTATCGGCCTTATCGGGCGGATAGGCGATCAGTTTCTGGTATTCCGAAGTTTTGAGAGCCCGTCTTAAAAAGCGGTGGAAGTCGTCGAAATACTGGAGGCAGCTCTTGCCGATCGTGTTCTGCAGAAGATGGCGCGGGTTAGCGGCGAGGAAAAGAGCGAGCAGGCTCATCGAGAGAGACTGCGCGAGGTCGTTGTCAGGGAGCTTTTCGACGAGCTTATAGAAATCGACGATCACATTGTGGCAATCGCCCAGGATCTGCCCTGCCGAAGCGAGCAGATCGCGGTCCTGCATCGCGCGCACTTTAAGCAGCGGATCTTCTTCAAAGGTGTCGCTGACCGCCTCAAAATCGCAGGTGAGCTTGATGTTCCGAAGAAGCTCGGCGTTGAAATAGGGCTTGCCGTCTTCGTTGCGGATATAAAAGAGTTCGTATTCCCGGTCTTTTCTCACCGTTTCGAAATCTTTCAGGCCCGTTTTCGAAAGGTCGAGCAGCGACGCTTCTTCATTTTCAGCCCACTCTCCTTCCCATGCCTGATCTCCTTCGACCCCTTCCTTGAATTTCTTCTGGAAACGGTGGACGTAGAAATGCTGCAGGGCTTTGAACTCTTCGCGGGAGGCGGTTTTTGCAGCGGGGCGGTTCATCCGGTAAGAGAGATAGGCGTCCATTTTGGAAGCCGATTCGCCGACAAGGGCCATCATGGCGGCGATTCCTTTGCGGGTCTTTTCGTTCTCCCAGTTCATCTCGGGATTTTCCAGGAGAGTGTGAAGGTGCTGGTGGATGGCCCGGTACGTCCCATCTAAAATTTCTAGAAGAGAATCGCTCCCCTCTTCGCTCAGCCATTGGACTTGGCCTGGGGCGAACTCTTCTTTATCAGTGACGATTCGGTTCTTTTTCACGATCCCGATGGGGGACGGAGACTCCATGTCGATGCCCGCGACGGCGGCGAGGTTATCCATTGCATCCTGGATTCCAAGAGTTTCTTTTACTTTCTGAGCCATGAAACTACCCGCAATTATTCTAATATAATTATTATACTTACTAAAATAATTAATCCAGTTAATTATAATAATAGTTATTGAAAAATATAGAATATTGAGGATTAAGAGGATGCGATAGACGTGCGGGGGTACACCCCCTGCCGCCCCCTTGAGCTTCAATCCGCTTCGCCAAATCGTCTCTCCCTCGGCGGGCCGTGCGGAGCACTGCTCCCCCCTCGTTCGAGCCCGCTTCGCTCGATTTGGCCTTGCGCCTCGAAGCCTCGGGCTCGCGCTCCGTACTCGCTCCGCTCGCTACGTTCGCGCGAGACTCAACCATGTAACTAAGCCCACCGCCAATAAAACTTCCCGCTCAGACAAGAGAATAAATCTTCCTCTCTGCACAAAAGTACCGCCTGATCAACAATTTTAAGGGGAGCTAACCACCTGTATATGGCTCGGGTTAACAGGGAGAATCGTTCTCGTGCGAGCGTAGAGAGCGAAGCGAACACGCAGCGCGAGACAGCGGCTTCGAGGCGCAAAGCCAAATCGAGCGGCAGCGAGCTCGAACGAGGTGGGAGCAGTGCTCCGCACGGCCCGCCGAGGGAGAGACGATTTGGCGAAGCGGATTGAAGCTCAAGGGGGCAGCGGGGGGCGCGCCCCCGCATGTCTATAGCAACCACTCCATTTTTATCTTTGATTGGACGAATATAGGGAGGTTTCGGCAGGATGCGGAGTAGGTATGCTTCACCTGGTAAAGTCCCTTCTAGCGCCGCTTGCGAGCCTGGCCGTTCTCATCCTGTCCAGCGGCCTCTTCAATACCTTCGTCTCCATCCGCCTCGAAATCGAAGGCTACCGCCCCGAAGCGATCGGCGTCGTCACATCGGCTTTATATGCCGGTCTGCTGGCAGGCTCCTTTAAAATCGACCGGCTTATTTTACGGCTCGGCCACGCCAACTCGTTCATTTTGTTCGCCCTGGTCATCACGCTGCTGGTTCTCTTTCAGGCGTATTGGATCGACCCCTGGTTCTGGAGCGCGCTGAGATTCATCGGCGGAATCTGCACCGGCGGAGTTTTCATCGTGATCGAAAGCTGGCTCCTGATGCAGACGCCCCAAAAGCAGAGGGGAAAAATCCTCTCGGTCTATCTCGCGGTGTTCTATGGAGCGCTCTCAGCCGGCCAATTGCTGATCGACTGCTCAGATGTGAAAGGCTTCCATCCCTTCTACATTACCGCGGGCCTCTGCGCCCTCTCGGTACTTCCTGTTTGGCTGTTCCAGAAGTCGGCCCCGAAACGGGTCGAGCAGACAGGCAAGCTGAGCTTTTCGGAGCTATTTGCCCTCTCTCCTCTCGGGTTTATGGGCGGAGTGATTTCAGGAATGATCTTGGCCGTGGTCTATGGCCTCATCCCCGTTTATGCAAAAGAACAGGGAATGTCGCTCCCCGAAATTGGAACGTTCATGGCTGTTTTGATTCTGGGCGGGTTGAGTCTGCAGTGGCCGCTGGCCCACTGGGCCGACCGGGGCAACCGAAGAAAAGTGCTCAACACGGCGTCTCTTTGCTCAGCGGTTTTTGCAGCGATCCTCGCCTTTTCCAGCGGAGCTTCGCCGACGCTGCTTCTGATCCTCGCCTGGTTTTTCGGAGGGTTCGCCTTCACGATCTATCCCTTAAGCATGGCCTACACCTGCGAAAAGGTGCAGGAGGAGCAGATCGTCGCGGCAACCGGAGGCTTCGTCCTCTCCTATGCGATCGGCGCCATCGCAGGCCCGCTGCTCGCCCCGCTTGCAATGAGCTGGTTCGGAGGGCCTGGAATTTTCTATTTCCTCTCAGCGATCGCTCTCGTTCTGTGCGTAATGGGCCTCAGATTTTCCGCCGATAAAACTCTGTAATTTTCTATACTGCGCATCATGTTCTCGCACACCTTTCATAAAACCGTTTCGGCCGACGTCGAAAGCGAATGGATTTGGGAGCTGAAGGAAACTCCTCTGTTCGACGAGGCGATCGTCTCGTGGAACGGGATGCGCCCTGCAAAAGGAGCGTGGACGATCTCGGTCAGCCTCTTTCAGAAGGAGTGGTCTCCCTGGCTTCCTTACGCCGAATGGTCTCCCTCCGGCCAAAGAACTTTTCAGAGCGAGGCTTCTTTTGCCAAGATCTACCAGGACGCAGCCCAACCGAAAGAGGGGATCTGTACGGGAATCCGGATCCGAATCGAAGGCGATCTGAAGGGGCTGAAATCGCTATCGGCCTGCCTTTCCCATTTGGCCGGCTATCGCCAGGCTGAAGTTGCCCCTCTATCTGCTGTTTGGCTTGAAAATATGCCGCTTCAGTCGCAAATGATCCTCGACCATCCCCGCCATCGGGATTTGTGCTCTCCAACTTCGACAGCAAACGCCATCAATTTTCTCTTGGGCGAATGCGCAGTCGATCCAGTCCGTTTTGCCGAGAAGTCGCGCGATCAGCAGTTCGATATTTTTGGGAATTGGATTCTCAACACAGCCGAAGCATACGAACAGCTGAAGGGCGCGTACAGAGTTCACGTAGAGCGGCTCAGCGGTTTTGCCGCGCTTCATCAGCTCGTTTCCAAAGGCGCTCCCGTCGTCGTCAGCGTGAAAGGCGCTTTAAAAGGAGCGCCGCAGGAGTATAAGTGGGGCCACCTCATCTGCATTAGGGGGTGGGATCCGGAAACAAGGCGGGTTCACTGCGTCGATTCGGCATTCCTGACGAATGAGACGACAGAAGCGTCTTACGATCTGGACGATTTCCTCCGCGGCTGGTCGCTCAGAAAAAACATCGCTTATGTATTTACAAAGACCTGCTGAAAAGAATGAAATAACAGGATAGGCAGGATCTGGCAGGATCAGGAAAATCGACTGCTTTTTATATTCAGCTGCCGGTTTTGTCGTGCTGCCACTCGAGGTAGTTGGCGAAGAAAGCAGTCACCCAGACGATGAGTCCGCCAAATAAGATCCCCCAGAAGCTGACGATGCGCACCCCGAACGGGATGAACGAGATCACCGTGAAGGCGCCGAAGCTGATGATGAAATTGATCACAGCGAGCTTAAGAACGGAAAGTTTGAATTCCATGATGGCGAAGAAGGGGAAAACCGAGGCGTTCAAAAAGCCGACGATAATAGAGAACAGGATGTCGGCGCCGATGTTGGGCACCTGTTCGAACGTCTGGATTTCGATCCCGGGTCCGACCCGGTCGACGAAAAAGACGACGAGAAAGTTTAGAAACAGGCTGCGGGCATAATTCATGAGTGTTCCGATGGCTCGGCTGGTTTATGGTGGAGATGGTGATGCTTCATCTCCTGGAAGTTGGTGAGGAAGCTTCCGATCGAAACGACGAAGGCGGAGAGGATATACCCCTCGACCGTCTCGACGCGGATGCCGATGAAGGGAAGGAGCTTCAGAACCGCGTAGGCGGCGAAGTTCAGGATGAGGGCCGAGGCGGCGATCCGGATCCAGCTCGCATCCCGCTTCAAAAGGCGGAAGAGAGGGAAAATCAGCGAGTTAAGAAGTCCGAGGCCAATCGAAAAGAAAAGGTCTCCTCCGACATGGGGAAGCTTCGTCGTATCGACCACTTCGATCCCGGGCAGGATGTGGTTGGCGAAAAAAACGGTTAGAAAATTGAAGAATAGGCTTTTGACGTACCGCATGGGCGATCCCCTGATGTTCCTTACTCGAACGGTATAGAAAACAGTATACTTTCGCAAGCCCCCCTTGTTAAAATCCACACCTATGATTCGTTTTGCCGCTTTTTTTTTCCTTTTCCTGGCAGCGTGCTCCTCGACTCCCCCGCCGCCGCCGGCTGCGCTCAAGATTTCATTCAACACCTCTCCCGCCACCTCCGATCCGAGAAAATGCGCCGACTTCGTCTCCTCGACCCTGGTATGCCTGATCTATGAAGGGCTTTCCCGCTGCGTCGCAGATGGAGACGTCGAGCTGGCTCTGGCCGAAAAAGTAGACCTTTCCCCCGATGGAAAAATCTATACGTTCCACTTGAGGAAATCCCACTGGACTGACGGGAAACAGGTTACAGCCTACGACTTTGAGGCCTCCTGGAAAAAAATCCTCGACCCGGCTTATCCCTCCATCTGCGCCTATCTCCTTTACCCGATTAAAAATGCGGAAGCCTGCGCTAAGGGAAATGCGCCCCTATCTGAAGCGGGAATCCGCGCCCTCGGTCCGCAAACCCTCCGGGTCGAGCTGGAGCGCCCTACGCCCTATTTCGTTTCGCTCACGGCATTCCCCCTGCTTCTCCCCTACCCTTCCCATATCCAGGAAGACCTTCCAGTCCCCGTGACGAACGGCCCGTTCAAGGTGGAGAAACTCGCGGCCAATTCGGAGATCGTCCTCACGAAAAACCCCGGATTCTGGAACCCCCAAGAGGTTCATCTCGACCAGATCCATATCGCGATCGTCCCCGATGAGTCGACAGCCTTCCAGATGTTTGAAAGAGGAGAGCTCGACTGGCTTGGCGGGCCGCTCGCCCCGATCCCGCCGGACGCGCTCGAATCGCTCCTCGGGAGATCGTCGATCCGCTTCATCCCGATGGCGGCGACGACCTTTTGCTCTTTCAACACCGAAACACTCCCCTTCTCCAATATCCATCTCCGCAAAGCGTTTTCCCATGCAATCGACCGGGGGGAAATCGTGCGGGAGGTGACGCAGGCAGGGCAAATAGCCGCGACACGCCCCCTCCCTCCTTCGCTCTTTGGAAACGAACCGAAAGAGCTGATCGCCTCCTTCAGTCCGGAGCTGGCCCGCGAACACCTCGAAAAAGGACTCGAAACGACCGGCCTTTCCCTATCCGATCTCAGCGGCATCGTCCTCTACTACAAGCACGGCCAAATCGATAAACGGCTCGCCCAGGCGCTGCAAAAGCAGTGGAAAGAAACCCTTGGGGTTGCCGTCGCTCTCGAGCAGGCAGAGCACAAATCGCATTTGCAGAGGCTCCAGAAACGAGACTATCAGATCTCGCTCGCCTCGTGGATCGCCCAGGTGCACGATCCCATCAACCTTCTCGAAAGGTTTAGAGAGCGGACCAATCCAAAAAATTACGCAGGATGGGAGCATCCGGAATTCGCCCGCCTGCTGGAGGCTTCGCAAAAAACAGCAGGTTTGGCAAAAAGGAGAGCGCTTTTAGAAAAGGCTGAGGCGCTGTTCGCAGAAGAGATGCCGCTTGCCCCGATCTACCACTGGAGCCAGCCGACGATCGCAGGGCCGCGGATCGAAGAGGTTCCTGCGAACTTAAGCGGGGCCGTTCTCTTCGAAAAAATGGAGCTGAAAAACCCCCTTTAAGGGGACCAAAATTCTCTTTAACTAAATCTCAACAAACCGTATATCTATCAAACATGTTTTATCCGGGCCATAAAATGATCCTAATTCCCTCCCTTTCAATCGAGGGAAAATGAGTTCCGAACGGATCGAGAATCTGAGGCGGGAAGATTTCATGAAAAGCCAGTCGCTCCGCTGGCTCAAGATCAAGCCTACCTTCCCCATGCTCGAAAAGGATCCAAAAGTCCAGGAAGACTTCCTCTCGGTGATCCAGCACCTGGTCGAATCGATCCTCCCCGACGACTTCTGGCTCGGAACCTCTGAATTTTCCTATTTCTCCCCTTCGATCGAAGAAATTTCGAAACAGCCCCTTTCTGCGGAGAGCTACTGGTCCTACCGGCTGATGAAGCTGCTTCCTCTCTTCTCCTATTCATTTCCGGAAGAAGCCCCCTGTTCGCTTCCCGTCTCCTTTCTCTGCCCGGCAGACTACACGAACGGAGTGGCGCGCTACGCCGCCGACACGCTGACCCGGTGGATGGTGCCCGGCAAACACCTTTCGATCACCGGAAGCATTTCTCTGAACTTCCAGTTCGAGCACTGCCCTTCCCAGCGGTTCTTCGTCGTCCAGGAATTCCTCGGCATCAGCGACAGAGACGACCTCGAAATCGTGAGGACGACGCTCCCCTCGCTCATCCAGGAAATGAAAATGAACATCATGGCGGTCTACCACGCCCGCTATATCGCCTCGCTCAGGAGCATCTCCCTCGAGCAGAAAAACAAAATCATCCAGGAAAATCTCACCTCGATCCTCCAGCTCCCTTCGACCGACGCCGACCGGAGCCTCTACGACTATATGCAGGGCTTCCTGCTGAAACTCTCCGCCGAAGAAAAGATCGTCCAGGTCAAAAAGAACATCGCCTATCTCAGAAACACGCGGCCGAAAGCCTTCGACAGGGACGTCTTCTACGAGATGACCCATTTCACCATTCTGTTCCGCGACCAGTTTTCCTCCCGGAGAGACACGAGGCACATCAGCCGCGTGATCGCGCTCCACTATCTCTTTAAAAAGGTTCTCCTCGACTCGGTGCAAAAGGCGCCCTCCGAGCGGCATATCAGCCTGAAAATCTTCAAAACCGCTCTGGAAGGGTCAGAACCTGTGCTCGGCCTTTTGATGGGAATGAATCTGCTCCACGACTCCGAAAGGGTCGAAAAGCGGCAAATCGCGGACGCAATCCGGGCTTTCCTTCCGGAAGCCGCCTGCATCAACGATTCGTTCATCGCAGACCGGCGCGACGAACACGTCCGTTTCTTCTACATCGAAATCCAGAAACCTCAATTCGCCCCCTTCTCTAAGGAAGAGATCCAGACGCTCCGCAGCAAGCTGCCCGACGAACTGAAGAAACAGATCGAAAACGACGTCCATCCGATCTTCATGCCGCGGAACGAAGAAGAACTCCTCCGCAATCTGATCATCCTATCCAAGCAGCTCAAGTATGTGCGGGATCTGCCCCAAGCGAGCATCCACTACGAGAAACAGACCAATTCAGAACTCCTCTTCACCGTGCTGATCGCCCGTCTCATTTCGAAAAAAGAAGTTCCGCTCAAGGCCCGCTTCGCCACGGTCGAAACGCCGATCCATTTCATGATCGATGAAATCCGTTTCGTGGGAATGCTCAAGAAAAAGTATTTCAAGGAAGGGGCCATCATCCGCGTCTCCCTCAACAAATCGCTCTTCTTCCGCCAGGACTATTCGGTCGATTTGCTCCGCGCGCGCCAGAAAGTCGCCCTCGAACTGAGCAAGATCGTCGGCGAATTCCGCGATTATAACGGAGGAATGATCCTCAAGCAGGATGAATCGCTCGAACTGCTGCGCAAAACTCTGGGCGCTGCCGGAAGCGACCATGAATTCCTTCTCGAAAACTACTTCTATTCGCTCCGTCCCGGCATTATGCAGACGGTGCACGAACCCTCGATCCTCAAAACTCATTTCCTCCTTCTTCTCGAAGTGCTCAAGCAGGAATATTCCGACCGTTCCTACATCTTCAAACACACGCAGGAAGGAAAGTTTTTCCTCTTTACGATGAGCGCGCTGGCCCCGACCTTCAAAGATTTCGTTGGAAACGCCATCGAAAAGCTCAAAATCCCCTCCTACGATTTGACGAGCACATTCCTGCAGGTGCACGACCACTCGACGCTCGGCTATATCCTCCGCGCCGAGACGCCCGAGGCCGCAGCCCCCTTCCAGCAAACGCTCGAGGAAGCGCTCGCCGCCTGGGCCGAGCAGTTCTCCTGCCCCGTCCAAACCCACTCCCTCTAGTCCTCCAGTCTTCGCTCCAAAAATCTATAAGAAAATAACAGGATGGACAGGATGACGGCTCGCCCGGCGAGCCTAAGGATAATCCCACCCCAAAAATGATGCATTTTCGGGGGCCCCGGGGCATGATAAAATACAGGCCGCCAGACCCAGCCTCAAAAATCGAGGCTGGCTGCGCTTCTGGCGCAGCCGCAAACTCCGTTTGCGCCCGGCGGCTTTGAGATCC
Source organism: uncultured bacterium (assembly GCA_964415395.1). Taxonomy (GTDB): domain Bacteria; phylum Chlamydiota; class Chlamydiia; order Chlamydiales; family SM23-39; genus CAYPZU01. The sequence continues at coordinate 8,182 of CAYPZU010000027.1, read as the reverse complement.
TCTCAGAAATAATATAATCTATCCTGCCGATCATGCCTGATCCTGAAATCCCGGAACGGGATTATCCTGTCCCTTTCTCTTTAGGAATCACAGGACGGGGATGATAAGATACGGGCGGCGGTTGAGGAGGCTAGTGGACTTGGATGGTCCGCTGGACGTCGTTGAACGGGCCGGCGACAAGCTTATTGCTTCCGTCGAGAAGCTCCAGGCGGATCGAATGCTTCCCGCGGGACAGCCCGTAAATATAATACGGCTGCCAGGAAGTGAGCGTCCGCTTGATCTTCCCGTCGACGGTCAGGCGCACTTTGTAGCCGTCGTTCGAAAGAATGCAGTTGGTGACATAGAAATCGAGCAGCACGGGCCTCGAAGCGGTGAGATAGAGCTGGTCGCTTGGTTCATTGTAGGTTAGAAAGGGGCGGGACAGATCGACGTCCTTGCCTCCCCCGCCGCCGAGATAAAAATTGATTGCATGGAACGTCTTGTCTCCTTTGAGGCTTTCGCCGAAGGAGCGGGCTGGGAAAATCCGGAGCGTATGAAGTCCTTCGCTTAAACGGAAGGGAAGCTCGAACTTGAAGCTCATGTCGTAGAAATAGCCATCCTCGTTGAACGGGTCGATCGCAGGCTCGTTGACCGCAAAATAGGGATGGTCGTCGACGACCACATGGACGGTCTGCCCCATATCGGAGACGGAGACTTCGTCCGCCCGGTCGAAGGAGGAGGCGGCGCCGAGGGCGTAGCCGTCGACGCGGAATTGAACCCAAACCGGGTTTCTTCCGACCGTCTGGCCCGCTTCGGGAAGGGCGATGGCCACAATGACCGTTTCAGGCTCGGGAGTTTTGGATACCGGGAGAATGCGGATCTGCTCCTCGTTCGGATTCACGGAAGAATTGCTCGCCGGCGAAGACATCGCCAGCAGCGTCGAGAGGAAGGGGGCCAAAAGAAGGTGCATGAACGGACTCCGTGTAGAGAATTTTTCATATCTTCTCCTGCGGTTTTTTTCAATCCAAGAATTCATTCATCTGTTAAGATATCCCGCTCTATGTCTGCGAAAAAATTCATTTTGACCCTTTCCTGCCCCGATCGGCTGGGGATCGTCTCCAAAGTGTCGACCTTCCTCTACAGCCGCGAGGCGTTCATCCTGGAGATGGCCCAGTTCGGCGATGTGTCGACAGGCCGTTTTTTCTTACGGACCGGTTTCGAGTTTCAGGGAAAAACGCCCTCCTTTGCAGAATTCTCTTCCGAGTTTGAACCGATCGCCGGCGAACTTTCTCTCGACTGGCAGCTCCACGATGCGGGATTCAGGCCGAAAACGCTCCTCCTCGTCTCCACCCAGGGCCACTGCCTCAACGATCTGCTCCACAGAAGCCGGAGCGGCACGCTTCCGATCGAAGTCGCCGCCGTCGCCTCGAACCACGAATCTTTAAGAGAAATGACCGAGTGGTACAAGATCCCGTTCCATTTTTGGCCCGTTTCGCCGGAAAATAAAGAAGCGCAGGAGGCGAAAATCCTCTCTCTCGTCGAAAAAGAAAAGATCGACCTCGTCATCCTCGCCCGCTATATGCAGATCCTCTCATCCTCGCTTACCCGGAAACTGGCGGGGAAAGCGATCAACATCCACCACTCGTTCCTGCCGAGCTTCAAAGGGGCCAAGCCCTACCACCAGGCGCACGAACGGGGGGTGAAGCTCATCGGCGCCACCGCCCACTACGTAAGCGATGAACTCGACGAGGGGCCGATCATCGACCAGGAAGTGCTCCGCGTCGACCACACCCAGACGCCCGCCCAGCTTGTCGAACTGGGACGGGATATCGAGTGTCTCGTCCTTTCCCGCGCCATCAAGTACCATAGCGAGCAGCGGGTCTTCCTCAACGGCCACAGAACTGTGGTATTCCGTTAATTTACTCCTCGTGGTCGCCGGATGCCGGCACGCTGAGCGCGAACACAGGTTTTTCCTTCACCGGATTGAGGCTGGCTGTAACATGGGCTTTCACGACAGCGCTCACACCGATCTCGCCGAAAAGGCGGTTCTCCAGATATTTCCGCCACCCCTGAGCCTCCCGCTTCGGTTCAAGAGCCGCTTCCAATTCTCCGTACAGTCCGGCCTCGCCTGGAAACTTTTCCCCTCTTTGGACGAGCGCCGCATTCTGTTTCTGCACCGCCTCCATGCTTTCGCGCGCTGCCTGCTCGAATTTCTGCAAGCCTTGCGGGTCGTCGATGAACCTTCCCGTAATGCAGAAGTGAACCGCATCCCCTTTCAGCGCGTTGAGGACGAATCCCCTCTCGGACATCGCCGCTGCAAACGCGTAGCTGGCCCCGCTCATCAACCCAAGCTCAGGATCGACCTGGAAAGCCACCACATTGAGATCGGGCTCTCCCAAAACCTTTAGTCCTGGAACAGATTTCACGATCTGAGCCATCCCTTTGGCAGACTTCAAAATCCCTTCTGCAAGCTGCTGATAGCCTTGCCTGCCGATCGACATCATCGCCAAAAATGCGTGGAAAGCAGGCAGACACGACTGGCTTCCCGCACTTTTCGCCGTACCGTAAACTCCGCCCGTCCATCCAGGGATCGCATAGGCCGAATAAAAGAGGAGATTGCGCCCATCGGGAACTCTTTTTCCAATCAGAACGGAAGAACCTTTCGGCGCCCAGCCGTTTTTGTGCGTGTCGGCGGAAAGGCTTGTCACTCCGACCCGCTTCAGAAATTCAGCTGAGATATCGTCCTTGAAATTGATCACGAATCCGCCCAGGCAGCAATCGACATGGAACCCGACGCCCGAGTCGAAGGCGAGAGCCCCCATCGCTTCGATCGGATCGATTTTTCCTTTTGCGAAGGAAGGGGCGGACCCATAGAGGGCGACCAGGTTTGATTTGTGCTTGCCGACAGCCTCCTTCATCAATGCCATGTCGACGGCTCCTGTCTCGTCGGTCGGAACCAGGACGAGCCGGATCTGATAGTCAGCGCACGCCTTAGGAAGAGCCGCATGGATCGAATCGGGCGCGATAATGACGCATTCGCCAGGGGCGATTCCCCTCTCGATCCCCCAGTTCCGGTACGCTTTCGCAGCCGTCATCAGACTCTCTGTGCCGCCCGATGTGACGATCCCGGTCGAGTTTTTTCCGCCGAAAAGCGCCCCCACCATCTGGACGGTCTGATATTCGAGAAAAGAAGCGGCGGGAAATTCAGCGGTATGGAGCGTATTCCAGAGAAAAGCGGACTGGAATGCATGGGTAAAGAGAGCTTCCAGTTCTCTCGGCACATCATCCGCTTCCGCAGAACTCCCCTGCTTCGCAATAGATCCTGCCTGGTAGATCGTCCCGGAAAAATGGCGGTCTTTCAATCCTTTTAAAGTGATTTCCGAGTATTTATCGATGAGGCGCATCAATGCGATGCACGCCCAGCCTTCATCCGGGATCTCGACAACCGGATCGCCGAAGGGCGCCCATTTTTCTCTAATCGAATGGGCCGCCTTCGCAAACTGCGCCTCAATTTTCTGATTGAGCGCCGACTTAAACGGTTCGATCCGGATCAGCCGCCGCGCCAGCGCCTGCCAAAGCCGCTCCCTCTCTCCCTCGTCTCTCAGCCTCGACAATTGCTCGAATGCTTTCCAGGCAAGGATCGCTCCCCCGGCAACGATGAGCGGGGAAGTTCCCGCAAGATAGCCATTCGCCCCGTTCACAACCCAACGCGCTCCACTCATGACAGCAAAAACCATGCAACCCTCTCTTTTTAAGGTGCAAATCTTATGCTGGTAAAATCTTTATTTTAAACAGAAAAAATCTTGATCGCCAGCCCTCTCCTTGAAGAAAAATGGGGCGAGTGGTTAGATCCAGAGATATGCAGAGGTTCTTTCAACTCCTGGCTCTTGCCGGAACCATTCTTGGAATTTTGGCTGTTTCTCTTTTCTTTCAGAAGAGAACGATTCCCTTCGCCGCAATCCATAGCGTGCTTGGACAGAATACCTACATGGGGCCTGATCAAAAATCTCCAGCCAAGCGTCAGCCTGTCCGGGTGGAAGTGATGGTGAGCGACAGCCCTGAGGCGGGCGGCGTCCAGATCCAGGAAGTCGAATTCGACGGAGCCTCGATTCCCCTGAAGCCGCGCGACATCTTCGGCAATCGGGGCGGAGCGAGCTTTCAGAAAGAGCCGGGAACCTATCGGCTCGTCTGGCGCGTGAACCGCTCCAAATTCGCCTGGCCGCGCAATACGTCCCACGAAGAGGTCGTGACGATCAGTCCGCGCGATCTCTGGATTCAGATTATCATCGAAGGCGAAAAGGCTTCGATTAGATAGGATTGGTGAAGCGGTTGCCGATCCAGTTTCCGATCAGCTTTGACACTCTTGTCGAGAACAGAAGGCCGACATGGCCCAGATCATCCAACACAAAGTGCCTGGAAGGATCTTTCCCCGGAAGGGCTGTCGACGGAGGCATCACAAGGAGATCCGGCCTGGTTGCAATATGGAAAAATCGGACGCTCCGGTTATTCTCCACCGCTGCCCAAACCTCTTTGGAAAGCGCAGAGCCCGGCTCCATCTCGCGGGCGTTCGGGCCGAGGCCCAATCGGGCCATCGGAGTTCCTCCGAGAGGCGACCCGATCGTTACGACGTCAGTTACGGTTCCTTCAGGGGCGAGAATCGCCGCATAGTACGAACTGACGAGACCGCCCATTGAATGGCCGACTAAAACGAGATCTTTCCGCCCTGTCTCATCGGCGATCTGCTCCGCTCTCCGCTTCACTTTCTCCGCATAAGTGCGGATCGACTGGAACGGATGGCCCAGATGGATCGTATAGATGGGGCCGAAGCCCATCGCTTTGAGCTGGGTTCTTTGGAAAAACCAGACAGCGCCGCTATTGAGATAGCCATGCACCAAAAGAAGCGGCCTTCCTTTAAAGCGCCCCGCAGGACGCTGATAGGCCGGCACGTAGCGGAACAGCCTGGAACAGAAGACCGCCGCAAGAGCGAGCGGCTCCAGAGCTAGCGCGCGAAGCCAGTGAACCGCCTTCGCAGCCCTCCCGGGCCATTTTCGAGCAAACCGGTTGGCCACCTGGATGAACCCGATTCCGCCGATCAGATAGGCAGAGACAGAAGCCTCCGCAAACCAATAGAGGAGGACGCCTCCCGCAATCAGGGCAAGCGCAGCAGGAGTCACCGGAGCTGTCGTTTCTACTCGATCCATGAAAATAAATCGTAGCACGACGCCTGACTCCAATCAAGGATTGCTTCCTCCAAAACTGGCCGCTCAGTAAAATCTTTTACAAAAAGAGGCTGTTCATGAAATCGGTTCTCCTGCTCGTCCATGACATCTATGAAGATTTGGAGCTCTGGTATCCCAAGCTGCGGCTCGAGGAAGCCGGATTCGAAACCTCGGTCGCAGGTCCGGAAGCGGGGAAAACCTACACAGGCAAGCACGGCTATCCGTGCAAAGCCGACCTCTCCTTCGATCAGGTCGATTTCCGCGCCTTCGAAGGGGTGGTCATCCCTGGCGGATACGCCCCTGACAAGATCCGCCGCTTCCCGAAAGCGCTCGAGATCGTCCGCGACCTCGACCGGGGCGGAAGGCTCATCGCTTTCATCTGCCATGGCGGATGGGTGCCGATCTCGGCCAAAATCGTCAAAGGGAGGAAGCTCACGGGATTTTCTGCGATCCAGGACGATTTGGAGAATGCGGGGGCCCATTTCCTCGACAAGCCGGTGGTGGCGGACGGCAATTTCGTCACCTCGCGCACGCCGTCCGACCTTCCCTTTTTCGCCCAAGCCATCCTCCACTTCCTCACCAAGCAACCCCCTAATTAAGGAAATTAACAGGATCGACAGGATGGGCAGGATAAAAAATCTCAACCCGTTCTTTCTCTAGCGTCCCCACTTCCCATCCTGTCTATCCTGCCCATCCTGTTATTTTTTCTCTCTTCCGCAAAGCTCCTCTAAGGATTGCGCGAGAACGGCACTTTCGGTATGGTGCGGGAAATGGGGGGCGCTATGCATCTGGCGGGGATCGATATCGGCGGAACAAAAATCTGCGTCTGCCTGGGCGATGAAAAAGGAACTATTTACAACTCGAAACGGATCGCCACGCAGCCGCTGAACGGATGGAAAAACGGCCTCGCAGCCGTCGCGAAGCTGATCCGCGAACTGTGCGCAGAAGAAAAGATCAACCCAAAAGTCCTGGGAGGCATCGGCATCTCCTCGCCCGGCCCCATCTCCACCAAACTGGGAAAAATGCTCAACCCGCCGAACCTTCCCAGCTGGGAAAACGCCGAGCTGGTCAAATTCTTCCAGGATGAGTTCAAAATCCCCGTGATGATGAACAACGACGCCAACGCCGCTGGCCTTGCCGAATACCAGTTCGGAGGCTCAAAGGGAACGAAGAACCTGATCTACCTGACGTGCAGCACGGGGATGGGCGGGGGCGCGATCGTGAATGGAGAACTGCTGCAAGGGGTCTCCGACACGGCGGCGGAAGTAGGCCATTTCGTCCTCGATATTCGAGGACCCGACTGCCCTTGCGGCCAGAAAGGGTGCTTCGAGGCGTTCTGCGGCGGCGCGGCGTTGGCCAAAAAGATGAAAGAAGAGATCGGGGTCGGCAAAATCGACACGCAGGTGCTGAAAGAAGCGCATGGAGAGCTGGATCGGATCGACGCGGGCTGCCTGATCGCCGCTGTGAAGAAAAAGGATCCCTATGCGCTCAGGGTATGGGATGAATTTATCCTCAGGCTAGCCCAGGGGATCGGCGTCGTCCTGATGAACTTTAACCCGGAGGCGGTTATTTTAGGCACAATAGCCATCCACAGCGGGAAAACCCTCCTCGACCCCCTCATGAAACAACTTCCCCACTTCGCCTGGAAGGAGAACATCCGCTCCTGCCGCATCGAGGCGAGCGCTCTCGGCGACACGATTAGCGAGCTCTCCGCCCTTGCTCTCGCTAAAATGGCTGCAAAAATCTAAATGGGATAGTTTTTTCTTTAAATATATATCATTCATATTAAGTAACTTAAACGGATTGTTAAGGCTGCTTTACACCATCCTAACCTAAGCTTATCTAAATAGTATTATTATTAATATATAATTAAAAAGGTGTAAATATGTCAGTTTCTACAAATACCCATTCATGGGACTTTTATGTCGCCCGTTATGAGGAGGCGTCGGATCTCCAAAACACATTGCAAAATGATGTGAGCAAAATCGAAAGCGGCAACCTCCAGCAAATCGTAGAGGGCTACGAAGATCTGGCTGCTCAAATCGCGAAAAACCCGATTTGGGCCGATCTGATGACGCCCGGCAGCGCGGCTGTAGCGCGGCTTGCGTCGATCAACCAGTCTGTGAAAACGTATCTGCAGAGCATCACAATCCGCGTCGAAGATCCCATGCACCCAGGCCAATACATTAACCTTTATGAGGGTTCTTCCTGGGACGACGGCTATGGGAAAATCCAGGAAAAGTATACCGGAACCTCCGCCGAAGGCGGCCACCCTCCCGCGAATCTCTACGACATTCTCTCTGGGTCCTGCACATCCCTGTTCACCGATCCAAACGCCTGCTGGATCCCATTCGGGGGGTCTTCAGCGGCTAATTGGAACGGGGCAAATGGCTTGAACGTCAATAGCGAGTATAAAAGGGTGAAAGTTTTAATTGGTCACAACCCCATAACAAACGCCCCGATATATACATACCAATACGTCGGCTCGAAGATCTCGGCTAGCGGCTCAGTTGGAGATTGGTTTCCCTATATCAACCTTTCGCAAGGCAGCGACCCTTCAGCGTTGAATAACGCGCTTTCGGGATAGTTCTTGTTACGGGAGGCGGATCCAGAGAACCTGGCGCCGCCCCTCGATTTGAATCGCTGTCGAAGCTGCGGGAACGAGATAGGTCATCCCTGGCTCGAAAGGCTCTGTGTTTCGGTCGACTGACAGCTTCCCCACTTCGCCTGGAAGGAGAACATCCGCCCCCGCCGCATCGAGGCGAGCGCTCTCGGCGACACGATTAGCGAGCTTTCCGCCCTCGCTCTCGCTAAAATAGCTGCTAAAATCTAAAAGGGATAGTTTTTTCTTTATATATATCTAATTCACATTAAGTAACTTAAACGGAATGTTAAGACATCTTTACAATATCCTTACGCAAACTTATCTAAGTAAAGTTATTATTAATAAGTAATTAAAAAGGTGTAAATATGTCAGTTTCTAC
>CAYPZU010000026.1:24839-27327 GCA_964415395.1 uncultured bacterium | reverse complement strand
CAAAAAAAAAGCCCGGAAAACCGGGCTCTTTCATTTTTTTTGGAGGTGGAGAGAAGCCCTCGCGCTAGAAGCTTCGCTTCTAGTCTGCCGGGCCGGCGATCTCGGCCGGTTTTTCGGAACGAAAAACATCGCCCTCAATTCAATTCTCTCACGCAAGGCAAATTGTTGCCTTGCTCACCTCCAAAAAAAAAGCCCGGAAAACCGGGCTCTTTCATTTTTTTTGGAGGTGGAGAGAATTGAACTCTCGTCCTTAGCAAACTCTACATCTGCGACTACATGCTTAGCGCCTCATATTAAGCCCGCCTTGCCGTGATGCGCACCGCTCGGGGTAGGCTGGACTGTCTTAATCTCGAATCCCCGCCTAGACTGTCCAGGATAGCGGAGTTCATACCTAGATGTATGACGGGTTTGATCTGAGACTCTTGGTCGGATCCCAGGAACCCGGGTCGCTTAGGCGGTTAAGCCTTAAGCAGCCAGACGTTCTTCTTGAGCGTCGTTTCTATTTAATCGGATATTTTTAGAGGCCAACGATTGTCCTCTACATGCCGCCTATGCTTTGTTCCCAAGTCGAAACCTTGACACCCCCGCAAAAAAAGAATCGCTAAGTGATTCTACCTAAGCGGGGACGTAAAGCAATAGTTTACATCACCATTCTACCACACTTCCGGATTTTTGGGATGATTGTCATATATCTAGCTGATGTTTAGTTATTTGTGGGTTTGTTTATTAGTTGTTAATCATTTATTATTAGTTTATTTATATTTATTAGCAAATAATTTATAATATATTCAATTATGGCATCTGTTTCTTTAAATTCTGTTTCTTCGTTGCCGCCTGCTGTTGAATTAGTTCAGCCGGTGAACCGGTTTGCCGATTGGCGGAAGTCGGGCATCCCTGAATTCCCATTTAAGCCGTTGGCTGTGGATTTAAGCCGGGTTCCGAATGAAGCGCAGGGCGTCGTAAAGGGCCGCTGCATCGAAAGGTATAAGGGAAGCTGCGCCTCCTTCGACCAGGCGATCGCCGACGCGGCCCTCGCCTATGTCCACAAGGATGGAGACCCAAAAACGAAAAAGCCGGGTCCCTTGCTCGCTTTAGCCCGCACCTTCAGCAGCAGGCTCTACAGTCTCTATTCTCTTTACTGCAGATACGAAATGGAACAGCAACTCCCGATGATCTCTGTCGCTGCCGGGCAGCTTAAAAATCATGGATTCGTCACGTCGGAAATTCTCAGGATGCAGGAGAGCTGCATTGCGCTTATGGAGATCCTGGTAGAGGTCAAGAAAACCCTCAAAAACAATCAGTACGAAGAATTCTTCAAAAAATTGACCTCGCCCGAAGGGAGAAAAAGCATATCCGAATCCCACGCTGATTCTCCGGCGCTTTTAGAGGGGGTCAAAAGATACGAGGCGATCAAAGAGAAAGGTCTAATCGACCGCGCCTGCTTCATGATGATGAAATTTGGTCATTACTGCGTAAGAGAAGTGGAGGTTCAGCTCGACGCGATCGCCGTGATGGAGCTTCTTCCAAAGGCATCGCACGATAGCCGGATTTTGATGGAAATCCGCCACCGCGTCGCGGGCGACGGGAGAGTCCAGAATGGGAGTCCCGGGTGTTTGGGAACAAATCCGCTTGCATATAGGAATGTGATTTATCTGGGTGATCCGGACCACCCTGAAGGGGAATTCCGGGGACTGCTCTATTTCGCTTACATGAATAACCACTTCGTCAATGCCTGCATGCAGGATCAGAAATTTCTGGCCTTTGCCAAAAAGAGTCTGCAGGAGATGGGAGAAAGCTGGCAAATCGATTTGGAATTCGTCGACGCCTTAAGTCGCCGCGAGCCTGCGTTTCTTCCTCCTGTTTTCCGCTATGGACAGAATGCCGCTTTGAACAGCTCCGTCCGCGAGTATTCATGGGATCCTTCCTTTTATGACAGGCATCCCCAGCCGCTCTTATATGATGTGATGGTGGGGAAATGCTCTCCCGACGCCAGCTTCCGCCACCCGCTTTCGCCAAGAGAGCTGATGAACCAGATTGGCGATTTCCGCCCTGATAAGGTCCCTCCTCACGTAGCGGTTAAAATGTGGAGCGGCGGGTCGATTTTCCGCATTAAAGCGGTTGAAGAGATCGACGATTCTCTCCAGGGAAAAGCGGCGAAGAAGTATGTGGCGATGTGCCAGGAGCTGGGGCTTCCCATGCTCTCGTCGATTTCGGGGACGTTCGACCAGATGGCGGCGATGGCGGGGTTTGTGCAGGCGGCCTTGACGCCCTTGGAGCTGGAGCTTTTGAAAACCGCGATGATCGCTTTTATGGTTCCGGCGAGAGACCACACGGTCGATGAGATCCTCCAATCGTCCAAATCGTACAATTTAGACTATGAGCCGGGCCCTGGCTTCGAGCGCTTCATTTTCCCCTCTGCGGGGAATGCGTTTTTGGACCGGGTCTATGCCGAAGTGGAAAAAAGACAGGAAAAACGTCCAGCCTACTA
>CAYPZU010000026.1:0-24829 GCA_964415395.1 uncultured bacterium | reverse complement strand
GTGATCCCTCATGATTAACGCCATTCTCTCCAGCGCCTCTTTTTTGTCTGCTGAGGCCTCTTCTGAACCAGCCCCTGGAATAATCGAGCTAGGAAGCGTCCCTGCTTTGCATGGTTTGATTGTCCAGCCGAAACTGAAAGACCTTACGGCGGAAGCGCTGTTTGCGCGGATCGAGGAGTGGGAAAGCGACGGAGGCAGGGAGGCGGAAATCAGCGAGGCTTTTGCGGAGCTGGAAAGCAGGCCGTTTTCGCTGGATCTGATTCTTCTTGTTGTGAAGAGAAGAGGAAATCCGATCTCTCCGGCGGAGCGGAAGCTGATGACGCGGCTCAGGCGGGAATTGCCTGATTTGAACAAGGCTCTTTTATCGTATGAACTGCTCCAGAGGGAAACGGACCGGATGGATTTAGGCCGGTTCCGTAAAACGGAGCTGCGGATCGGGGCGGAGGTTTTCGATGCCTATGATACGGCGGGCGCAGATTACCGGTTCCTGGTCCATGCGGCGGGTCCTGACGAGGGAGAGATCGAGAAGGTGAAAAAAAAGAGGATCCGAAGCGGGTTTCTCTGCACTTCTGTTATATCGAGCGATTGTTCTGATTTCTTTGAACATCACAAAAACTATGCGATGATTCTCTCGGCCGATCCAAGAAATATCGTCGCGACAACGCGCGAAGACGCCTATACTCCTTACTCAACCCATGATTCTTCCACCTTGAGATTCTACCGGTTCTACCAAAGGCTCCAGCTCTTGACCGGGGCTGTGGAGAGGCTTTGCCGCGAAGCGGGCATTCAGCCCCTTGCAGACAGCCTTTCGCGGTTAAATAGGCTTCATTCGCTCCACGAGCAGGGCAGCCTGGATCCGGAGATTGGAGAGGCGGTTAAAAAATCCGATGAGGCGGCATCCGCAGATCCTGCTTTGGGAAAGGATTTCCATGCAGTCTACAAGAATACCGGCCTTGCTTTGATGAAACTTCGCGAGGCCCTCAAGGCGGTTGCTCTTTCCCCCGAGCATGAACGGCAAGCAGAAGACCTGAACCGATGTTTGAAAGCTTTAGAGGAAATCCAATCCAGCCATGCGATATTCCATGACCATATCCACCCAATCCAGGGGGTCGGCGATCTTCTGGCCCAAACTCCTTTTCAAAGATCTCACTCGTATAATGAATACGGGGTAAGGCCCTTTAATGAAGTGAACCTCGATTTGGAGACGCGGCATACGGCAGATGAAGATCCGATTGCGGTGAGGGCGATCCTGATCGACCGGAAAGCATTTACTGATAATCCGGGAAAATTCGCCGCAGTTTTGGCCGACGCGAAAGCAACCGGCATTCCGATCCTCCTCAGGGAAGATCCTGTTTTGCCAAAAGAGATTTTGCGCGCGCGGCTGATGAGAGCCATTTTAGATCAGAAAGATGACTTGGCCGAACACATCCTTTCCCTGCCTGGAATCGACGCCGAAACGTTGGGGGCGTGCTTCATTTTAGCTGTCGGAAACGACGCTGGATTGAGTGTGATCAAGCAGTTATTGGAAGAAGGCGTTCCCGACCGCTCTTTGACCCAGGCGCTCGATCTGGCTGTTCTGTCAGGAAACGATTATCGTCTCTCCAAGCTCCTTTCTGTTCCATCCAGAGCCATTGAGCCTTGGGCTCTTGCGTACGCTGCGTCCCATCCAGAAAAGATCCCGGATGCTCTCGCTGAGTATCTGTTAGAGCGGGGAATGCCGATCTCCAACGAGGTGGCGGCAGGGTTGTTAAAGGCGGCGGTATCGAGAGACGATGCGCAGCTTTTAACAACCGTTTATACCCGATGCAAAAACCAGATCCCCGAAAAGGATCTCCAAGAGGCTTTTGGCTCCGTCATCGTCGAAAATTGGGCTAGAGTCCAGGGCTATCTGCCTGCCGAGTTGGCTTCCTGGGCGCTTGGCTTCGCCATCGAAAAAGAAGTGCATCGATCGATTCGGGAAATCCTTACTCATGCGCCTTTCGTGTCTGTTTTGACTTCTGAAGAAGTAGAAGAAGGGTTCGCTACCGCTGCCAGAGATTGCGTGGAAACCGATTTGAGAATGATTCTGGAAAGCAATCCCCGTCTTTCCGATGGCTGCTTCCGCAAGGCCTTTGAAGCCGCTTTGGAACAGGGCAATTTTTATGCTGCCGCCTTTCTTTTAAAAGCCAGAAAAGAGTTGCTTAAAGAGAGGGGGATTGCCGCAGTCGCAAACTCCTCGAGTCCCTCGGTTTATGGACTATTCTTCGAGGCCCTTTCTCTCGAAGTCGAGGAAATCCCGCCCGCGATTGCCGCCAAGGCCTATACGGCGGCTTTGAGGGATGAGAGGTGGGAGAGGGCAGAGGCGATTCAGAAACGCTTCCCCGAGGAGATTTCAGGCGAGCCGTTCCGCGAGGCTTGGATCGATGCGCTTCGCCATGGCTTCATTTACTCTGGACGCCTAACTCAAGAGCTGCCTCAAGAGCTGGCGAAATGGGCTTTTGAAGAAGCCGCTGCTCAAAAGAATATGGGCGCTCTTATCGCGCTCGCCCGCTCCGAGCGGTTTGAAGAACAGATTTCCGTCGAAGATATTGAACAAGCTCTGAGCCAGCTAGAACATTTTAATTTTTATTTGATGAATCAATTGGTTCGAGCCAGGCCTAAACATCTGGAGAGATTGGCCCTTTCAGGCATTGAAAAGCTCGTTTCAGGCGGCGCTTCAGAATACCTCCTGGAATCGTTTTGCGAGGAGTTCGAAATTCCCCGCGAGCGGATTCCGAAACCTCGAAGCGCTTCTCCAGTAGGTTCAGAGGGGGGATACGCGCTTTTCAAGGCAAGCGATTTTGATCATGTGGATAGTCCAGCTGTCCGGCAGGAAATCACGCTGCTCGATCTCTATATCGATGAAGCCGCTGCGGTCGCCCAAGACTCGACTTCCGTTTCGAAGGCAGCCAAAGGAATTGCGAAAAGGGCTCCGAGCCAATCTCCTGAAGCGGCGCTGGTTCTAGCCCAACTGACTTACGCCGCGATGAGGAATCCGAAATTCGAGGAGCCGCTCCTCGAGCTTCTTTCCCTCCTTCCTGAGAACGAATTTGCAGCGGTGAAAGTCTATTTGATCGAGTATGCCGGCATGCCAGGCAACCGGGCCAAATTCGGATCGGATGAAATTGATAATTTAATCCAAAACCTTCAGATGGCGTTATCGCCCCGAGAAAAAATCTTGAAGCAAGCGGCGGATCTGGCCCAAAATTCGGCTTCGCTGCCTCAAGTTGTCAAGGGAGTGCAGAAGAAAGCTCCTTCTCTTGAGGCTTATCAGGCAGAGCAGCTCTCTCAGCTCGTTTACGGGGGAATGCAGAGCGAGGAGTTTCATGAGCTGGCGGTAGAGATGCTCTCGCAAATCCCCGAGCCTCAATTTTCGATCGTGAAAGCCTATCTGATCCAGTACGTCCAGATGCCGGGCAACCAGCAAAAATTCGGACCTTTCGCTCCCATGGAAGAGTTGAAGGCGGCGCTCGAGAACACGATCTCGGCTGTCCCTCCGCTGCCTGTGAAGAAAGGCGCTCTGAAGAAGCGGGAAGTGGTCGCCCAGCACGGGTTTTCTCTCGCTTCTCTTGCGCTCTCTGCCATCAAAGCTCCGTTCCAGCTTGCTGGCTGGGCCGCTTCAGGCGTTCTGAACGCCTGCCGCCGCCGCCCTCAGCAAGCGGCGGTCTCTTGATCCGCTCTATAAAAGGGCGTAGATCTCCTTCATATCAAAGCTGTGCGCCTGGTGGCTCCCTGCAATCACAACGCCTCCTGCCGGTTTTTCGCAGATGGTGTCGTCTTTCGGGATGATCGCCAGATGGGGCGGGATCGCTTTGCTTTTCAACGCCTTGGAAAGCAGAGCTGATTGCCGTTTGATCTGGTCGATGGGCAGATGGTCTTCGACGTAAAACGCCGCATTTTTGTAGGCCGCTTTAAAGACCTCGTCCGGGACGTTTTCCAAATTGGCTGCATTCAGCGCTTTTTCGATGACTGACTCGTTGAGAAGAGAGATCGCGATCAATCGTTCTACTTTGATTGTCCCGAGGCTCATAACCGCTTTGGCCACGTGGTAGCCAGCGCTATGGGTCAGGAAAGAGATCTTCTGATAGCCTCTCTCTTTGGCGTCTGCGGCGATCGCTTGGGCGACCTGCCCGATTTCCGTTGCATTCTGCCAGTTGACGAACGTTACGTCGCGGGCTGAATGGTTGGGGATCTCGACGCTTTTTGAGTCGACCCCGTAGCCGAGGAAATAGTAGAGAGCCTCTTTGTTTCCAGAGGCAGCCGTTTTTCTGAGGAGGGGAGCTTCTTCGGTAGCGGTTTTTGCTGTTTCCGAAACGCCTTCCTGGGTTTGCCCGAGTCTTGATTTGATGAGATCGGTCAGTTCCCCGATCTTCATTCCGCCGATCTTCTTGAGAGGCAATACTTCCTGCAGCGATTTGATGAGGATCGTCTGGATTTCCACGACCTGAAGCGAGTCAATCCCTAGAGCGGTGAGCGTGTCGCTGGCGTTGCATTTGGCAAGATCCATCTTGATCACGCCGCAGATCTGCCCGACCACTTCTTCGAAGGTCAGTTTCGTCTCTTTCCCTTCAAACGATTTGAGCTGATCCGTGCAGTAGAGCACCGAATGGCTGTTGACGTTATGCGCGAGCACGTCGTCCATGAACTGCAGCGCTTCGTCGATTTTGATGGCTTCGTGGAACACGTCCTTGAGTTTTCTTTGAATCTCGAGGTTGTTGGCGACAAAACCGACGTTTTCGAGAACGCCCCACTGGATGGCCAGGGCGTTATAGCCGTCCTGCTTCCGCCTTTTGCAGATTTCTTCCATGATGGCGTTGCCGAAAGCGTAGTTGCTCTGGCCGACGTTGCCGAAGCGGGTTACCATCGAGGAGAAGACGATGAACCGCTCGACCGAAGGAAGTCGGGAGAGGCGGTCGAGGTTGCGGGCGCCTTTTGCCTTGACGTCGACTGCCGCCTGCCATTTCTCTTTCGTCATATTCGTAAAGAGAGTGTCTTCGAGCACCATCGCGAGGTGGTAGATCGATTTGAGGCGGCCGCGCGCCAGTCCAATCAGTTCTTCCGCTTCCTTTTCTTTGGCGACGTCGTGGGTTGAAACGATGATTTCGGCTCCCTGGCCGCGCAGGATTTGAATCAATCGCTCCTGCTCGCCGGTAGAGACTCCTTTCCGGCTCGTCAGGAGGAACTTCCGGACGCCCCGCTTGAAGAGCCACTGGACGAGGGCCAAACCAAATCCTCCAAGACCTCCGGTGATCAGGGTAAATCCTTCCTCTTTTTCATCTTGATAGTAGGGATGTCTGAAACGCCCTTTGGCTGTGGTTTGATCGAAATTCTGCATGTCGATCAGCACTTTGCCGATGTGCTTGCCCGCCCCCATGAAGCGGAACGCTTCTTCAACCTGGGTGTGGTCGAACACATGTCTCGGGAGCGGCTTGACGACGCCTTTGCGCAGCCCTTCGGCGATCTGCGAGGTGACTCTGCCCACTTTCTCTTTTTGAACAAACACCTGGTCGAGATCGACTCCGTGGACGGAGCAGTTTTTCAGGAAAAGGCCCATATCGAGCGCGGTGTGCTTCATGAGATCGTATTTGCCGATCTCGAGGAAGTGGCCTTCTCTGCGCACGCAGCGGAGGGACGCCTGGAGCTTATCATCCGCCAGGCTGTTGAGGACGATATGAACGCCTTTTCCGCCTGTAAACTTCATCACCTGCCGTTCGAATTCGCAGGTTCTCGAATCGAGGATATAAGCGTCTTCCAATTCTGGGAAAAGAGATTTCAGGATCCCTTTTTTGCTTTGATGGCACGTGACGAAAATCTTGCACCCGAGGCTTAAGCAGATCCGGATCGCCGCCTGGCCGACGCCTCCTGTCCCTGCGTGGATCAGGACGCTTTGGCCGGGTTCGATTTTTGCTCGGTCGAAGAGAGCGTAATAGGCAGTCCCGTAGACGACCGGGATCGTCGCGGCGTCTTCATAGGAGAGATGATCGGGGATGGGGATGATCAGATCGGTTGTCGTATCTACCTGCGTCGCAATCCCTTTGGCGGTGATTCCCATATACCGATTGCCCTTTGGGTCGCATCCGCTGAATTCGAGGCCTATGTATCCAAAACTTGCGAATCCGGAGAAGGCGTCTTTGCTCACCTTGCCGCTCACGAGCATGACATCCTTGAAATTCAAGGAAGAGTACTTCACCTGGCACGGTATGTGCTGGTGGGGAGGGTTGGCGATCCATTCGTAATTTCCGAATTCTCCGACGGCAGGAAACTGGATGTAATAGCCTGTATCGGGCCCCGCCATCCGATCGTATTGAATATCGGCGCTGCAGAGGGTTCCCAGACGGCCGTTTTGGAGGATGTTGAATTTGAGCCCGTATTTTTCCACTTGAGCGATCGTCTGCGGGTCGGCTTTCTGGTCTGAGAGAAGGCAATAGTACCTGCTTCCTTCCACTTCCCGGTTGAGGCACCGGACAAAGCCGGGAACCCCGCTATGCTCCAAATCTTCTGAAACCAGCAGGGTAGGCTGGGTTCGGTCTTTGATGAGGCTGTGCCATGTGTCGAAATGTCCAATCGAAGGCGCTTCGACGACTTCGAGCTTGAGGGGAAGGGGTTTTCTTGCCAGGAAAAGCGTGGAGACCTGGTTTTCGTCGGAGACGTAGCTGATTGTTTCGAAACCGGCTTTTTTCAGTTTATTCAGCCACGATTCCTGCGTGATCCAAAGTCCGTATTCCCTCTCGTCTTCAAAGCCCCATGTTCCCTCGTCCATCCCCCAGAGAGCCAGGCAAACGGGAGTGTGGTATTCGTAAAAGAGGATGAAGGCCCCTTCCTGGAGGTTGGAATAGATCGATGCGAGGGTTTTTTCGATATTTTTCCCTGTGTGGAGGGAGTTCGATGCGAGGACCAGATCGACTTTTTGCTCTTTGAAGAGGGTGTATTCTTCATAATGGTTCAAATTGAACATCTTGTAGGAGAGATCGATATGCTGGGTTTCTTTCCCCCGGGCCATCTGGAGAGCTTCGGTGATGTCGGTCGCAATATAGCGATCCCTGATGATATAGGGGGCGATGAGGCGCGTGAGGCCTCCCGTTCCCGTGCCGATTTCGAGGATGTTCAAGTCGAAGCGGTCGACGTTGTCCCGGACAATCGAGAGGAGCTTCAGCAGGGACGTTTTGTCTTGGAGAGAGCCGAGGGGATCTTCGAAGTAGAGCCTCGAATATTCCTCGTGCTGGGTAATGCTGGCCAGAGGCTTTTCAAGGAAATCTTTCGCGTTATTCCTGTAGCAGTCCTCCAGAATCCGCAAGGCGATGTACTCTTTTCTGTGGCGGTAGAGTCCTGCATCGCTCTCATTGATCGGAGCGGCTTTGTCCCATCTCCGAAACGCTTCGAGGATTTTTCTGTAGTGCCCCCCGCCCTCTAACCCATTCTCCTGGATGAGCTGGCTGCAGAGTTTGATTCCGTAGTTGACGAGGAACAGGTCGTATTCAGCGGTCGACTCTTTCATCGCCGGATTGAAGCCGTAGAAGAGGAACGAATTGGCCTGCTTGATGTGGACTTTCCGTTCGGAACCTTTCGAGCTTCTGGAGAGTTCTTTTGTCTCCATATGGGAAAGCTCAAATCCTTCGCCCTGGACGACGCCTGTGTCGAAATCGGCGGCGGCGAGCTTTTCTCCCGGTTCTTTCAAAAGAGACGGCTGGATGATGAGGGAGCGGATTTTGACAGGGACGCGCAACTCGTCCAGGAACTTTTTCGGAGGGAGGAGCTGCGTCTGGAGGAGTCCGTCGAGGAAGGGGATCCACTGGCTGAATTGGACAGCGGCGATGTTCTGGTTATTCGCAAAATCTGATTTGATCTTTTGAACGACCCGGAATTGATCTTCGTATTCATATCCGGCCTTGCCGACGATCCGGTAGAAATGATCCCTGTCGATCGTTTTATCTTCTTGGCCGAATCGTGCGTTAAGAGGCTCCCAAACCTTGTTCTGGAGGAGCTGGATTTTGACCCTTGAGACGATTTCTCCTTTGAATTTGAGTTGGTACTCTCCGTCTAAATTGTGGATCAGGAGCTCGATTTTCGAATCTTTCTCAGCCTGGACCGCCTGGAGGATTTCAAAATCTTCAAAGCAGTAGACGGCCGGATCGGAGAGCTGGAGGTCATGCTTCTTGCGAAACGCCTCCCACATGGCGCAGAGATACGATGTGGCGGGAAGGAGGATTTTTCCGTCGATCACGTGGCCGGCGAGATAGCGGTCTTTCTCCTGCGAAAGATCGTAGACGGTCTTGAACGCGCTTGAGGCGCCGCCGGAAAAATGTTCCTCTTTCGGGATCGGGAGCTCTTCCGAGTGGTCCCAGGATACAAGGTGGGAGCGGACTTCGAGGGAAGGTCTTTGCAGCCCTGTCTTTTCTTCGCGGGAGAAATGGAGGCTGGCTCCGAATTTCCAGAGTTTCCCGAGACCCTCTTTCAAGGTCTCCACCTCGTCGGCGTCTTTCTTCATCAGAGATGCGTATTTGACGTCGGGCCGGTTGTCTTTGATGAGCGTCTTGAGGACTGTATGGGGGCCGATTTCGAGGACGATCGCATTCTGGGGGAGATGGCTGACCGCTTTGATGAAATCGACGGGCCTGAGCACGCCATGAACATGGTAGCGGTGGTCGAACAGATCGGTCTGGTATTCGGCAACGCTCGTCGTCCATTTTTCGCTGCGGCGGATAGATTTTTCTCCGAGAGCTTTTTTCAGCTGGGCGTCGAGTTCGTTTTCGTGTTCGGCAAAAAGAGGGGAGTGGTAGGCTTTTGCGTAGGTGTCGAGGACGCGGTTGAAAATTCCTTTCTCTTCCGCTTTTTCTACGATGGCAAGAACCTGTTCTTTGTAGCCGGAAAGGGTGACGTTCCGCGGGCTGTTGACGCAGGCGATGAAAACTTTGTCCTCGCATTTGTGCTCTTTGAGGAACGCTTCCATTTTCTCTTTCGAGAGGCCGATGGAAGCCATCTGGCCTAGGTCTCCCGTTTTGTTGGCGACAGACCCCCTGGCGTGGGCGATCTGCATTGTCTCTTCCAGACTCGTGATTTTGTCGAGATAGGAGCAGACGATTTCTCCTGCGCTATGGCCGAAGAAGCCGCCGATTTGCTCCTCTCCGATCCCGAAGGTTTTGAGAAGTTCGACGAGAGCGATCTGGATGGCGACGAGGCCGATGGTGGCTTCGAGCGCGTCATTGCAGCCCTTTTGGAGGAGCGCCGAAAGATCGATCCCTAAAGCTTTTCCGCACGCGTCGATCGTTTTTTTAAAGGCGGGGAAGGAGCTTATGAGTTTAAGCCCCATCCCTTTCCACTGGCTTCCGTTTCCGCTGCAGGCGAAATAGATTTTATCCTGCGAATCGGCCACGTTCCCCGCTTCTGGATCGTCAGGCAGTTCGAGCGCGTCGCGGTAGGGGAGTTTCAGCTTATTGCCAAGGTTGGGGATCTCGAGGCCGGGGAGCGCGCATCGTTTCAGCTCGGCCAGCCCTTCTTTTGTCCGGTGGGCCAATAGCGTCAGGAAGAACCCTTCAGGCGCATTCTGGAGCGGCGTTTCGGTGCATTTTTCCAAGATGGCGTGCGCATTCGTGCCGCCGAATCCAAAGGAGCTGACGGCCGCGCGGGCGGCTTTCCAGGAGGGGACGAATTCGGTCGCGACCCTCATCGACTTCAGTTTTTCATTCGGATCGTTCAGGTGGAGGTTGGGCGCCAGGACTTCCTGGTCGAAGCAGAGGAGCGTCTTAACGAGGCCGGCGACGCCGGAGGCCCCTTCGCAATGGCCGATGTTCGATTTGACGGAGCCGATTGTCAGATTGGGGTTCTCTTTTCCATAGACTTCGAAGATCGCGCCCAGCTCTTCGCCGTCTCCTGCGACGGTTCCTGTGCCGTGGGCTTCGATGTAATCGAGCTCTTTCGGCTCGAGGTGCGCTTTGCGGCACACTTCCCGGTAGAGCATTTTCTGCTTCTCGCCGCTGGGGAAAGTGATCCCGATGGGGTTCCAGCCCCCGTTGTTCATTCCCGTTCCGAGGATTTTTGCGTAGGGTCTGTATTTCTGTTTTTTCTGGGTGGTCAGGATGAGCGCCGCAACGCCTTCGGCTCTTGCGAACCCGTTCGCAGACTTGTCGAACGATTTGCAGGCGCCGTCGGGCGAGAGCATTTTGAGTTTATGGAACGCGTAGCTGCCGTGGTTCCAGAGGATGATCGAGGAGCCGCCGACGATCGCGTGGTCGCAGGCGCCGCTTTCGAGGTCCGCCACAGCGCGGTGGAAGGCCACCAAGGAGGAGGAGCAGGCTGTGTCGATCGTCTCGCTCGGGCCGTGGATATCGTAGAAAAACGAGAGGCGGTTGGAGTGCATCGAGTTGACGCAGCCGGTATGTTCATAGCCGGTGATGGTCTCTTTGTTCTGCAGCCAAGCCTTATGAGCGTCGCTCGAGCAGGAGCCGATGTAGACGCCAGTTCTTGTTCCTTTCACCTCGTCCAGCGACCATCCGGCGTCGGCAAACGCTTCGTACGAGACTTCGAGCAGGAGCCTGAGCTGAGGCTCCATTTTTTCAGCCTGCTTCCCGTGGACCGTGAAGAATTTGTAGTCGAAGCGGTTCAAATCCTGTTTGATTTTTCCGAACCTTTCCGGCGTGTCTTCGATTCTCGCCTTCCATCTTCTCGCGTCGGCAGTCACCATATCGCGTTTATTGAGGAGGTTCTGGAAGAGTTCGTAAGGGCTATCCGATTCGGGAAAACGGCAGGAAAGACCGACTACAAAAATTGAACGGGGATCCATCGTTAAGCATCTCCTAAATGACAAGGGATTATTTTTTTGGCGATGGCCTAATATAAATGAGAATTTCTATTTGTCAATAGAGAGATTGCCTTCAGCTAGGCGAGAAATCCTAAATTTTTTTCTAAGCGGAGGGGCAGGGTCGTTCACAACAATAAAAATGCCTATCGAATGACTCCGGCGATCCGCTTCAATCCGGGAGTTTCATCATCTCGCAGTTTGGAGACGGCGGCGGCAGGCTTTCAGAGCGCCTGCAGCGGCCCACCCGGCAAGATGGAACGGAGCCTTGATCGCTGAGAGAGCCAGAGAAAGGAGCGAAAACCCGTGCTGGGCGGCCACTTTCCGCTTTTTGAGCGCGCCTTTTTTGACAGGCAGAGGAGGGACGGCAGAGGTTGTGCTCTTAAGAGCCGTTTCCAACGCATCCAACTGGCCAAAACGTCCGAATTTCTCCCGGTTGCCCGGCATCTGGACGTATTTGATCAGATAGGCTTGCGCTTTTGAAAATTGGGGTTCGGGGATTCTGGCAAGGCGCTGAGCCAAGGGCTCGTGGAATTCTTCCGACTGCATCCCTGCGTAGGCGAACTGGGCGATATTAAGAGCCTCCGGCTCGGTGAGGAAAGGAGCAATTTTCGGAATGGCAAGGGCCGCCTTTTGCACTGAGATCGATGGGCTGGCGATCAGAGCAGCCTTTTGGGAGATATCCTCTTCGGGGGGCAGGGCTGGAATGTCTGCAAAATCGTCTTCCGAGAATTGATGAAAATCCTCATCATCGCTTGCAATTGCCGCTTTCTGGAAAGCGGCTCTCTCTTGCGGGAGAAGATCCCATTCTTCGCTTCTGTCGCTAAGCGCTTCTGTCAGCTGGTTCAAATAGAAATCAGTTTGATGCTGGCCCGCTAATTTGAGTGCGAGGCTTTTCAAATGATCGCGCAGCGTCGGCATAGAATTGATGAACTCGGCAAGATCATGGGACCACATATTGCCGTTCACCGCAGAAGAGACAGCCCATTCGAGGTCCTCTGGGAGGAGTTCCTTTTTAATGACCTCATCCTGCGCCAAATAGAGCATGCGAATCCATTGCCCTTGTCTGACCGCTTCGAGAAAACAGGAGCGGAGTTGATCTCGGGGGAGCACCTCGCAAATCATTTCAACGCTGCCTGATCGTGCGATGGCTGGATAAGTTTCCGTTAATTCTCTCTCAGGAATTTTCCCTTTAAAGAACTTGTAGATCTCAATCGCTCTATTCGCGAGCTTCTCTTCCAGCGCCGCTATGAGGAATCTTCCTGCGTGAGCGGGCGGTATAGCGTCGACATAGACGAACAATTCGTTCAGGATCTGATTGAAGGAGGAACTCTTCTCCATCCGGGGGATCAGCTCGATCGCGGCCTGGTTTAAGCTGCCGTGGCTTCTTGAGAATAGCCTATAGGCCCAGGCTCCATCGCCGTTTTGAACCGCTTCCACGAAATATCCTCTCCAACGATCCTCAAATTCAGGGTAAACAGAGAGAATCGTCAAAGTCGTTTCTTGATCTCCTTCCTTCTTAGCAGCTTCTAAAGCCGCCGCGGCAAGCAAAGGGGAAATGAAGGGGATGAACCGGGCGATTTGGAAGAACTTTTCGATTTTAGATAAATTCTTCCGCTCGATCGCTTTGAGGAGGCATCTTTCTATTTCATCTATAGGGAGATTCGAGAGGCTGAAATCGAAATGGTCGCTTTGCGGGCCGGAGAATATTTCATCCAATTCCTCCCGCGGGATTCGATCTTTGAACCGCGAATAGAGGATCCCCACCGAATCAGGTCTGTACTCCTTCATCAGCTGGCGCAGGATGCGGGAAGCAACCATAGGAGAGACGTTGAAGCCGCGGTCTAACAGAAATTGGACAATCGAGGGAGGAATCCATTCAGGATCGCCGCTTACAAATTCAGCTACGATTTTTTTACATGCTTCCTCAGGAGCGTTTCTAAGTGAGCTAATCGTAAGATCGTCCTTCCTTTCCACTGCCAATAAAAACGCTTCCTTCAAATATCTTTCGGGGATTTCCTGGACGGTTAAAATAGTACTGCAGCAGGAATAGTAAGCCTTCGCACGGACAGCCAAAACAAGCGCCTTGCCCGCGGTCTCGCCGTCGATCTGTCCTGATTCAATCCATTTCCTGACATTGGATTCGATTCCTTTTTCCACATCGATCAACAGCCTTCTCCGAATTTCCTCCTGGGACAGGAGGGGATCCTGCGTGATCAAAATCGGGATTCCATGAGCCTTCGCATCAACCAGAATTTTTGTGAAATTCCCCGGGTTGCGCTCGAATGCAAACTGATCGATCAGGATCGCTTTGACAGCGATCGGATCGAATCCTTCCTCGAAACGGGTTGAGAGATCGAGATTGACTTCGTTATAGGGCTTAGAACCATCATAATTGAAATTATTGATCGGTTGGGACTGGGTTTGCCCGATCAGATCGCCGACTCCCTGGATCGGATGGACATGGGTATTGAAAATGGATAGATCTTTGTCTATCTCTTCGAGCAGTTCCTTGGCGAGCCGAAGCTCTTCTCTTGCCTTTTCGGAAGCGATGGCGGGTTCGTCCTCGAGACGCTTCGCGATTTCCTTCATTTTCTGTCTGGCTAAACCAAACGTTTTATAATGATCCTGGACTCTTTGATAAGTATCTTCTCTGCCGAGAATGGCCTGTTGAAGCGCTCCGGCCTCCGCCTGCATTTCCGGCGACGAGATTCCTTCGGCCTCTTGCGATTTGAGCCGGTTTAAGCGGGAGATTGAGTCGGAAGCGGGATGATCTCCGATGCCGAGTTCTCTATAGATCTTGTCAACATACGAGGTAAGAAGCTGAAGCCTTTGATAGAACCGGTAAAATTGCATTGTGCCCGGGCTTCTTGACGCATAGGGGGTAAAGGCGTCTTCGCGCGTCGTTGCGGCGATCGTTCGGGGATCTGCGGCGAGCACCATGGCAAAATTGGATCTCGCTTCATAAAAGTAGGGGAAGCTGTCGCAAATGAGAGAAGTGCAGAGAAACCCGCTCCGGATTCTCTTTTGCCGAATCTCTTCAATCGTCCCTTCATCTAGACCTGCTGCGTGGACGAGAAAACGAAATTCGGCTCCCCCGGTCTCATGAGCCTGGAATTCCCCCCCTTCCGCGCGGATCATCCGGGGGCGGAAGCGGTTTAAATCCATCCGCTCGGTCTCTCTTTTAAGCAGCTCGTAAGAGACTAAAACGCGGTTCAAGTCAGGCAGCTCGCGCATGATCCGCGTCATGAGCTTCCTCTCGGCGAGGCGGATCGGTTTGCCTTTGCGAGCCACGACCCGTTGAATCATTTCAAGCGAAACGGGCCGCCGGCTAAGCTCTCCGAAGGCTCTATCGGCCTCCGCTACTGCGGAAAAATCCAACTCGCACTCATCGACCCGTTGGAAAAGCTGCTCGACCGAAAGATCCTCTAAAGAGGGGGAGCTGCCCGCCGCTTCATCTGAGAATTGTCTTTCAAAGCAGGCTGCAGCCCTCGCTTCGGCCGGGGATGGGGCCTCCTGGATTTGAGGGAGGGGGATTTGGGCGTAGATTTCCCCGCTCGGGGCTTCAATTGAGGCGCTCATTCTACTTTTCCTGTTTAAACATTCGTTGTGCGTATTCCGCAGTTAAATAATAGCTCGGCGGCCTTTCGCCCCTTCGCTGAACTTCTCTTTCAACAAGGCTCATAAACTTGTCTCTTTCAGAAGGATAAATGAAGCGCTCGAACCCAGGTCCCGGCTGGTAGGGCTGATGATAAGAAAGGGCTGACTGGAGGATCTCGTCGACCGAATGGTCTCTTGTAGGGACCATGAACGCGATCATGGAAACTTTCAGCGTTTCAATCTCTTTTGGAGAGAGGACAACCTGGACAAAGCCCCCCATCGCCGCCATTTGGTCGAAGGTTCCCGAAATCGAGGCGACTGAGGGGAGGCCGAGATCAGATACCATTTGCAGGTAGGCTTTCGCGGCTCTTCCCTTGGGAGAATCTTCGATTTCGTGTACAGGCTTGATCCGGAAGAACGATCCCCCGCTTGCCATCGCAATTTTCCTGTAGGGAGAGATGGCGCGCAAATCAAAATCGCCAATCTGGTTCATCAGCTCGCGGGGAGAGAGGCGGAAGCGGAAACTCGCATTTGGATTGCATCTTCCAGCTACGGCTTCGGCCAAAAGAGGATTCGGCTGTCTCTGATAGAAAGTGGGATCTACGCAATACTCCCGCATCAGGCGGTTCAAATCGGCGTTTTCTCCGTAGCGGAAAATCGGAGGGAGAAATTGAGGTTCTCTTGCATTCATCGCGTTGACAAACTCCGGATCGATCCGCCAATCGGCCTGGATCCGGCGCAGAAAGTCATTCGCAAATGGGATAAACTGGGGATTCTGCATGCAGGCGTTGATGAAATGGTTATTCATGTAGACGAAATAGAACAGAGAACGGAATTCAGCCTCAGGGTTTCCCGGTTCTCCTCTCAGAATCAGGTTCTGATAGGCAAGCGGGTTCGATCCAACGGAGCCGGGGCAGTAATTCGATCCTCTTCCATCTCCAGCCACTCGATGGCGGATTTCCATTAAGACCCGCTCTTCAAGAGTGGCTCTAAAACAGGGGCGCAAGTGGGCGATCGCGTCGAGCTGCAGCTCGACTTCCCGGGCGCTCAGGTTGCCGAACCTGAACATCATGAAGCAGGCCCGGTCGATCAGCTCTCTTTCGGGGAGCTCTTGATATTCGGCGATCGCAGCGCGGAGATGCGGATGGCACGCCGCGCATTCATCCATCTTTTTCCTGAGTTCTGGGGAAGTCAGGATTTGAAGGAAGCGCTCTCTCATTTCCTGCGGCTTTCCTTTAGCCAAATTCCTTACTATTTCCTCAAACCTTGCGCACCCCTCCCGCATCCGTAGAATTTCGGGAGATGTAAATCCATAGTTCTTGAGCTGCCCCGCATCGGGCGGAATCATCGGAATTCCCTGCTCCATCTCATAGCTGCAATAGGCCTGGTAAAGCGCATAGATGTTCCGGCTGAATTGACGAGCCATCATTAAGAGGGGGCCAGCCCGCCCGGATTGGGGGTCTCCTCCCTCATGAACAAAGGCTGCGGCTGCATCGGCGATCGCCTGGTCGAAGGAAGCGCAGCTTTTTTTATAGTGTTCGAAGCAGCGGCTGCGCACTTTTGTTTGCGCATCCTGCGGGACAGCGCTCAGATCGAAAGGAAGGGGGCGATAGGAAATAACCGGAATACCCGACTTGCGCCAATCGGCAAACCGATGCACCTCTCCTTCTCCACCCACTCTCGCAAGACTTACAGAAGCCACAAAACAGCCAATATTAATTAAAATATGCAGTATATTATACATTAAATTGTATTATTAATCATTGATTGCTATCTGTTTAAATTTAAGGTTAAATTAAAATTAATTACATTTTATTAATATGCGGCGTTGTTTTGGTAAAGAGGGGTCTCTATTTAAGAATTCTTTGTTGAGTCTTGACAAGATATTAACGGTACGGCTTTGCTCTCTGCGGATTCCGCATCCTGAGCAATCAACTTTCTTTTGAAGGGGGGTGGCGGATTTCGGGCGGATGGGATATCCTCGTACGGTTTTGGAGGATGTATGTTCCAGTTCGAGCAGGGGGAGAGCTTCCCGCACAGAGAAGAGAAAGTCCTGAAGTTTTGGCAGGAGCGGGAAATTTTTGAGAAGTCGGTGGAGGGGAGAAGGGACAAGCCGCTCTTCAACTTCTACGACGGCCCGCCGTTCGCAACGGGACTGCCTCACTATGGACATCTGCTGGCTGGAACGATCAAAGACGTGGTTCCCCGCTATAAGACGATGAAAGGGTTCTGCGTCCCCAGACGGTTCGGCTGGGACTGCCACGGCCTGCCGGTCGAGAACGAGATTGAAAAAGCGAGAGAACTCTCGGGCGCCGCCTCGATCGAGGGATTCGGCATCGCCCAGTTCAACGAAGAGTGCCGCAGCATCGTCCTGAGGTACACCTCGGAGTGGAAAAAGACGGTCGACCGGATGGCCCGCTGGGTCGACTTCAAAAACACGTATCACACGATGGACCTCTCTTTCATGGAGAGCGTCTGGTGGGTCTTCAAGCAGCTTTTCGACCAGGAACTGGTCTACGAAGGGTTCAAGGTGATGCCCTTCTCGATGAAGCTCGGCACGCCGCTTTCCAATTTCGAGGCGAATTTGAATTACAAGGATGTGGACGACCCGTCTGCGACCGTGGCGTTCGAATTCGAGCCGGATACCTATTTTCTCGCGTGGACGACGACTCCCTGGACGCTGCCTTCGAATCTGGCGCTGATGGTCGGCCCGGAAATCGACTATGTGAAGGTGAAAGACAAGTCGGGCAAGTTCTATGTTTTGGCCGAAGCGCGGGTGAAGGCGAACTTCAAGGAAGAGGCCGAGATCGTCGGGCGGTTCAAAGGGAAAGAGCTGAAGGGGAAGAAATATAAGCCGCTCTTCCCATTTTTCGCCGACCGGGCGAAAGAAGGGGCGTTCCGCGTCATCATGGAAGAGGCGGTGTCGACCGAAGAGGGAACCGGGATCGTCCATAGCGCGCCGGCTTTTGGCGAGGCTGACTTTTTCGCATGCAAGCGGGAGGGGATCGAGCTGGTCTGCCCCGTGGACGCCAACGGAGCGTTTACCGACGAAGTGCCTCCATACACCGGAATGCTCGTGAAGGACGCAGACAAGGAAATTTTGCGCGAGCTGAAACGGCAGGGAGTGCTGTTCCACCAGGCGACGATCCGCCACAGATATCCGTTCTGCTGGCGCTCCGACACGCCGCTGATTTACAAAGCGGTGAGCACCTGGTTCGTCGCGGTCGAAAAGATCAAAGACCAGATTCTCGAGGCGAACGCCCAGATCCACTGGATGCCGGGCCATATCAAAGAGGGGCGTTTCGGCAAATGGCTTGAGAACGCAAGAGACTGGGCGATCAGCCGCAACCGCTACTGGGGCACGCCGATTCCGATCTGGCGCAATGAAAAAGGGGAGTGCCTTGTTATTGGAAGCATCGAGGAGCTCGAAAAGCTGACGGGCAAAAAAATCAAAGATCTCCACCGCCACTTCATCGACGATCTGACGTTTGAAATCCGCGGGCAGGTTTACCGGAGGATTCCGGAAGTGTTCGACTGCTGGTTTGAATCGGGATCGATGCCGTATGCGCAGAACCACTATCCGTTCCAGCACAAAAAAGAATTCGAGGCGAGCTTTCCCGCAGATTTCATCGGCGAGGGAATCGACCAGACGCGCGGCTGGTTCTACACGCTCACGGTTCTTGCGGCGGCGCTTTTCAAGAAGCCGGCGTTTAAGAATGTGATCGTCAACGGAATCATTTTAGCCGAAGACGGCAACAAGATGTCGAAACGGCTGAAGAACTACCCCGATCCGTCGATCGTGATCGATAAATACGGCGCCGACGCGATCCGCCTCTTCATGCTCAATAGCCCTGCCGTCAAAGCGGAAGATCTCCGGTTTTCGGAACGAGGCGTGGAGCATGTGCTGAGGCAGGTGTTGATCCCGTTCTGGAACTCGTTCGTCTTCCTGTCTACCTATGCGAAAATCTACCATTGGAAGCCGCATCTCATGGAGAAGAAGCCGGCGGCTTTGATCGACCGGTGGATCCTCTCGATGACGCAGAAGCTGATCCTCGACGTAGAAGCGGGGATGGACGGCTACGATTTGAGCAGAGCCGTCGAGCCGTTCGTCGGGTTCGTCGACCAGCTCACGAACTGGTACATCCGCAGATGCCGCGGCAGATTCTGGTCGGATGAAGATACATCCGATCGGCGCGAGGCGTTTGCGACGCTCTACACCGTGCTGCTGCAGCTTTCCAAAGTGGCGGCGCCGTTCATCCCGTTCCTCAGCGAGGCGGTCTACCGCGAGCTGAAAACGGAGAAGATGCCCGAATCGGTTCACCTCGCCGAATTCCCCATTTACGATCCGATGCTCCGCGACATCGAATTGGAAAAAGAGGTAGAGGCGGCGCAGGCAGCCGTTTCGCTTGGCCACGCGCTGCGCAAAGAGTACAAGCTGAAAGTGCGCCAGCCGCTGCAGAAAGCGCACCTGATCACTTCAAACCGCGAACTGCTCGCCTCGCTCGAAAAGCAGATGCAGCTGATCGCCGACGAATTGAATGTGAAAGAGATCGAGCTGCACAGCGAGGAGGGGCATTTCGTCCAGTGGCTGGCCAAACCGAATTTCCCTGTTCTTGGGAAAAAAATCGGCAAGCTGATGCCGCTGGCGCAGAAAGTGATCGGCGGGTTCGACCGGAAACAGATCCAGACGCTCTCTTCGGGCAAGAAGCTCGCTGTCGAAATCGGCGGCGAAAAGGTGGAGCTGGAAGCCGCCGACGTGCAGATCGAGCGGAAAGTGAAAGAGGGGCTCGCCGCAGGCAACGAAGGGGAGCTGACGGTGGCGCTCGACACGGCGCTCAGCGACGAGTTGATCGAGGAAGGTCTTGCGCGCGAGCTGGTGAATAAGATCAACACGATGCGGCGCGAGTTTGGTTTCGAAGTGACCGACCGGATCCGGATTCAGATGCAGACGACGCCGCGCGTCGAGGCCTGCTTCAAAAAGCATAAGAGCTACATCTCCGGCGAGGTGCTCGCAATCGACGTCGCCTTCGGCCCCTGCGAAGGGACGCCGTGGGAACTCAACGGGGAAGAGACCTACATCGCCCTCCATAAGGCGGGAAAGTAATTACGCTTTTGGGAGCCGGACGCGGAGCGCTTGGAGCTGATGGAGCGCTGCGGTGATTTTTTTGTTCACCGCGGCAAGAGTCTGCCGTTTTCCGTTAACAAGCGCGTCGAGCGCGGCGACATTGGCTTCAGCCTGCCGCTGCAAATCCTCAATCTGCTTCTGCACGGCTTCAAGCCGCGCCGCTTCGCCTTCGATCCGGACGCCTTCCTGTTTGAGCAGGCGGGTCTGTTCGGCGATCTCGTGTTGCTGGCGGGCTAGCCGCTCCTCTGTTTCATCGAAGGAGCGCTTGAGAGCCTCGGCTTCGAGGACTTTCTGGTGGACGAGGGCCTGCTCGTCCTGGAAATGGGCTTCCTGCGCCCGCCAAAGGGCCTCGGCCTCTTTGAGCTGCACCACGACGTGCTTCAAGTCGAGATATTCCGCCTGCTTCTTTTGCTGGTTTTCTTCAATGAAGCCTACAATGCCCTGGATCGCAGCCTTGCCGAGCTGGAGGTGCTGAGAGAGCTGCCCCATATTCTCGTCGAAGCGGGCGTCGAGCGCGCCGACGGCTCCCTGCAGCTCGTGCTCGGTTTGGGCGAGCTGAGCGCCCCCTTGCTGGAAGGCTCCGACGTGGCGTCCCATCTGCAGGTTGAGATGGAGAAATTCCTGAACCTGCGCTTTGATCCCTTCTTGGGCCAGTTTAAGCTGGTTGAGCGCCCCTTCGAGAGCCGCTTTGGTTTGCAGGAGCTGCTCGTTTTCCTGGCGGAGGCGTTGCAGGTCGCCTTCGAGATTCCTCTGCGCGTCTGCAAGGAGTCCGTTCTGCTGCTGGAACCTGTCGACTTGGGCCTGAAGGGCGATCCGTTCCTGCGCGAAGGCGGCTTGCTGCTGGGCGAGCTGGAGAGTGAGGGCGGCGATTTTTCGATTTCCCTCTTCGAATTGCGCCGCGTCCTGCGCGAGCGCTTTTTTGAGTTTGTCGAGCCGCGCGTCGTGGGAAGCTCCCCAGACGCCGAGCAGCAGCGACGAGGCGCCGAAGAGGGCGAAGCCGACGGCTGCGAAAAGCTGGCTGGTGAAAATGGCTGCGGCCAGGCCGGCGACAGCGACTACGACCGAGACGGTCACGACAGTTCTATGGAGATCGCAAGCGCAGCAGCGGGGTCTTGGCAGAGCGGCTACAGCGTTCATGAGTCCCCGAGTAATTTGAGCTGCTCCTGGATCTTTTTATTTTGCGCCTCTTCTTCATCCATCGTGGCGGCCAGATCGCGCTGAAGCTGGCTGAAGCCCGAATGGAGCGGGCCCAGGGCTGAGGCGGCGGACGAAAGCGCTTGCCGCTCCCTCGCAAGCCCGCTGACGAGCGGCGCCATTGCTTCGCGCTGCTCGTTCATCGCAGCGGCATGGGGCGCCGCCGCTTCCCTCAGCTCGATCAGCTCCTGGCGCACTTTTTCATAAGCTGCGTGAAGCTCCTGGAATCCCTTTCTCTCCCGCTCGAAAAGGGCCGCGTCTTCTTTCAGATTTGTCTCATGGCGTTCCATTTCCTCGAGCTGGCGGGCGAGGTCTTCTTTTTCTTTCTGCAGCGAAGCGAAGATCTGGGTAAAGTGGCGATGAAGCGTGTCGATTTGGCGTCCGAAGAGATCGAGGTCTTCATCGAACCGATGATCGAGCCGATCGACCGACGCGTCGATTTCGGTATCGATCCGGTCAAGTCCGGGAATGAGCCTCTCCACTTTGACAACTTCGTCGCGGAAATGGCCGATATGCTGGCCGAATTCCCGGATGCGCTCCTGGAGAGAAGCATTGGTTTTTTCAAGCTCCTGGGCCTTTGCCGCCCACTGGTCTCTCAGAGCGGTCAGGTCGGCGATCGTATGCTGAAGCTGCTCTCTTTCTACGGTGTATTTCTGGACGGTTTCTTCAAGACGATCGATCGAGATTTGGAGCGCGCCGTTTGCGGAGTGGAGCCGGTCGTTTTCTTTCCGGACTTCATCGACTGTTTGCCCCCACTGCTGGACGAGCTGGGTTTGCTGCTGCAGCGTTTGCCGGATTCGTCCTTGCACTTCTTTGAGTCTCTCGACGATGGCGTTCACGTCGCCGTATTTGCGGTAGAGAATATGAACGACGGTGCAAAGGCCGAAGGTGGTTCCAAGGAGGCCTGCGGCGAGGGTCGATCCGGTGGCGCCGCTGTAGATGGCGCCGAACCCGGAGAGGGCTTCGATCGCCCCAGAAACCGCGTCGACTGGGCCGCAGGTGATCTTGCCGCAGAGCGTGTAGGTGCAGGGAGCCTGAGGAACGTCGGGGATGTCGGGAACAGGGGGCGGGGCGTCCGGAATCGGCAGGCTGGCTGCGGCGGCTGTTGGGAACATACGGCATCCTTGTTAAGAAAAATTAAAGTAAATTTTATTTATTTACTTTGCAAGGATTTCGTTAAAGGATGGTGCAGAAGCAGCAGCCGCTCGATTGGTTCGGAGCGACTTGCAGCCGCAGATAGAAATCGTCGGCTCTTTTGAACGCTCTGAAAAGGAAAGGGCAAAGGGCAAGGTAAGTATTTGCCTGCTCGTTTTCGAATTCGGGGAAACGTTCGCGCAAGACAGCTCCGGGACGGGGGTAGGGGCCGAGGATCTCTTCAAAGGGGGCGGGTGCATTAGCTGGAGCTTCTTCTGCTTCAGCAGGCGGCGCATAGATTTTTTCGAACGCTTTTGAAACGATCGTCATCCGGATAGCGGGGCTTCGGTCATTGAAGAGCATCGGGCAAACGAACGTGAAGGCGTTGAAAAAGAAGGCAACAGGGTTCTTGTCGCGGGTGAGAGAATCGGAATATCTCCGCACAAGATAAGTGACTGCGTAATCAATGCTGTGTGGATTGATTTTGTTGTCGTAGCCTGTATCGTAGCGGATGTCGTGCATCGAGTAATAGTAGAAAGGAGGGGTGTTGATGAGAAGAAGCTTGTCGATCAAAGAGGGCGTTGAGGCGATGGCGATGGCGTAAAGGGCGGGATTGAGGCGCGCCTTCTCGAGAATGCGGCTGTAGGTGTTGATCGCCCACTCTTTCCTTTGGTCGGGATCCATTTCCGATTCCGCCGTCTCTCTCAGCAGGTTGAGGAGCGGCATTGCGAAGTCCCCCTCGTCGAAATTGTCTTTATTCCTTAAGTAGAAAGCGTCTATGTAGCGGCCGAGTTCTTCCGGAGCATAAGCAGTGGGGCCGGAAAGAGAGACGTAGGCGCCTCTCGAGGCGGCGCCGGAAGAGGATACAGCAGCCATCAGAATTTCAGGGGTTTTTGCAGTTTTCGTTTGTAGTAGAGCGAGCAGGCGGCGATCGTCGCCAGAGCGCTTCCCCAGACGAGGAAGTGGGGGAGGGTGGCCAACGGATGGTGCGGCTGCGGGAGGCGTCCCCAGCGCGAGCCGGAAGGCCAGAAGAGGAAGCTGACGCCTCCTTTCAGGTTCTCTTCAGGGACGAAGCCGAATTGGCGGCTGTCGGCGCTCATCGCATGGTTGTCGCCCAGGACGAGGTACATTTTTTCAGGCACGACCAGGCCGTATTTCCGGATGAAATCAGCGTCGATTTTTCCATCTTTGGCAACCGGCGGCCCGCTGTCTTCAAAGGGGAAATACGGGGTGACCGAAGTAGACATCGATTGTTTCTGGTATTCGCGCTTCAGGAACAGAACCAGCTCGGGGTCTTCTTTCTTCACGATCGGCGCGCCCAAAAGATAGAGGTCGTGGTTCCGGAAATAGGCGTAGCGCGACGGGTGGAGCCGCTCTGTTTTCGGAGACGGGCTGTATTGCGTGAGGAATTCGATCCCGAGATTGTAGAGGAGCTGGATATGCTCCGGCTTGCTGCTGTAGAGAGGATGGTCGTCCGGCAGCTCTTTCGTGACGCCGCCCCAGAGGACTTTGTACGCTTTGCCGTCGAGGATCTCGTAGTTGCCGTCAGGGACGTGGGGCATCCGCGGCAGATAGGCGGAGAGCTCTTTCGGGTTCCAGCCGATCCGGTAGGCGACGCCGTTTTTAACGCCGAAGCGGCACGTCGTCATGTGCTCGAGAATCGCTTCGAGATGGTGCTGCTGGAGAGGGAGGAGCGAGGAGCTGACTGCCAGCTCGGGGCGGAACCGTCCCATATCGTCGCGGGAGATCTGTCCTTTCTGGAGCGCCGGGTGGTGGGTCAGCTCAAGATAGAGCGCGCCCTGGCCGACATCGGGAAGGGTGCCGGGATGGAGCTGCTCGACCTGCTCCGCAGTCAGGAGGCGCGCCATGGCGTAATTTTTCATGCCCCAGAGGTCGCTGTAGTGTTTCATCGCGGGGCGGTTTTTGAGAGGGAGCAT
Source organism: uncultured bacterium (assembly GCA_964415395.1). GTDB lineage: Bacteria > Chlamydiota > Chlamydiia > Chlamydiales > SM23-39 > CAYPZU01. Next base: position 1,029 of record CAYPZU010000026.1, on the reverse strand, counting down.
TTCGCCTGAGACGGCGCCGATCGAATTGACATTCAGTTTTGCGACCGGTTCATTCATCTGGTAGAAGACGGCCTGCGGATAGAGTCCGTTAATCGGGGACTTCGGCGTTTCGACTTTGCCGTCGAAGCGGATGAACGGGATGTGCTCGAGCGGCTCGAACCATTCGGCGTTCCGCATCATGTCGAGGTCTTTGCCCTGCGCGCTCACGCCGTAGATTTTTCCGCCGTAGAAGTAGACCGCGTCGCCCGGTTTGGCGATGAGCCGCTTGACCATCTGCTTCTTCCCGGGGAAGAGGTAGAAGTAGGTCGTGTCGGAGTCGGCGATGTCCATGTTTTCGCTGGTGAAGACGACGATCGAGCCGCGCTGCATCAGCGTGGGGTCGAAATAGAAGTGGGAAGTCGAGAGAGGGACGTTGACGCCGTAGTCGCTTTTCGTGACGACGAGGTAGTCTTCTTCTTTCAAAGTGGGCCGCATCGAGCCGGTGGGGATCGTGTAGAATTCGAACCACATCTGCCGGATGACGATCGCGATGGCGAGAGCGAAGAGGACGGCGCCGGTGAAATCGCGCAGTTTGTCCCAGAAGGTTTTCGGCATGTGCCTTTGGGCGGCTTCGTTGAGAAGATGGGCGATGCGGGAGGCGATTTCGGGATCTTTCTGGTTGATGGCCATTTGGAGCGAAGTCAAATGGGACTGGAGTTTTTCTTTGGAAGCGGGATCGAGAGTATGCGCTTTTCTCCGGTAGAGTTTGTGCATTTGCCGGAGGAGCTTCTTCGATTTGCGGAGCGTGCGGATCGCTTTGAGGGTCTTCGTTACCAAGTCAAAATCCTTTTGAATTCGCTCAAGATTAGGAGATTTCAAGACTCAAATGCAAGCCGAAAAATGGATTGTGGAAAGTTTGTCGATAACTCCTCCCTCTCTCGGGCTAAGCGGTTGAAAATCCGCTCTCTATAATATTTCATATGGAGTTTTTGTTCTGTTCGTAAGTATTTCACCCTAAACATTTTAAGAATTATTTCGGCTGCAGAGCCG
>CAYPZU010000025.1:18541-28556 GCA_964415395.1 uncultured bacterium | reverse complement strand
GGCCGACAGGACCTACTGGTCCTACTGGACCTAGCATCACTGGACCTACTGGACCCACAGGCAGAACAGGCCCTACTGGACCCACAGGACCTAGCATCACTGGACCTACTGGACCTACGGGCAGAACAGGACCCACTGGACCTACAGGTCCTACCGGTCCGACTGGACCTTGCTGTCCTTTTAGCGATGATTTCGTTTCGATCTATTATATCGGCGCAGTCCCTTCTGGGGCAATCGCAGTAGGTTCCTCATTCCCTTTCAATACAATAGCCAACACCGCTCCGGGAACCAGATTCAGCCTCGTCAACTCCGGGACAATTGCAGCGATTGGATCCCCGGGAGCAGGGGCCGCCCTTCAGATCAATCGAACAGGGTACTATTTAGTCAATTGGGGCTATGGACCTAACGCAAACGATGAAAGAGCGACATTAGCAATCAATGGCGCTGCCCTTGCAGGAAGCTATCAGCTCGCAGCCGATAACGCCCAGTTCAATTCAACTTCCGCATTGATTCAAATCACTAGGACTCCAAGCTATCTCCAAGTCACTCCAACTGCAACAGCGATCAACATAACCAACCCTGCGGGAAACGCAACAACCCCCGCCTGCTATTTAACAATCATCAGACTGAAAGATTATTAAATTATGTTTTTAAGAATTATCCTTTTACTCTTCATTCCCGGATTCATATTCAGCACAGACACGCCGAACTCCCCCCCCTATCAATTATCCGTCTGCGCCCTCTTCACCAATGAGGCGAAATATATCAAGGAATGGATCGAATACCACCAATTAATCGGAGTCGACCACTTCTATCTTTATGACAACAACAGCAAAGACCGATTTAGAACTGTATTAAGTCCCTACATTAAAAAGGGAATTGTTACGCTGATTCCCTGGCCTGACTATTTCGAGAATCGATCTGGAGAAAACGAAGTGAAGTGGATTTTCTCTACAATGACGTCCGCTTACGAGCACGCCATTCGCTATCTGGCCCCAGGAAAAACAAAATGGCTCACCATTTTGAATGTCAATGAGTTTCTCGTGCCCCTCAACGACGAAAATTTACAAGACCTCTTAACCCGCTATGAAGATGAAGCTGCTATCATTCTAGGGACAAATTATTACGATGCTTCTAAAACCCCCTATTCATCCCAGGCTAAACTCATTATAGAATCATCCGTTTTCAGCGCCCCCCCTGAAGGAGCCGTCATGAAAACCGTTGAAAAAACGATCTTCAAACCGGAACTCTGCGTCTCCTTTAGTTGGCCTCCTATTCGATACAAATTCAAAAATCAACAGCAGCCAAAACACTTAAGTCCGTACGAAGCGAAAGTCAATGGTTATAGGAATCGCGGATATAAAAGTTATCGCTTGCATCAACAGAAACTCGACGTCGATCCGAGAAGAATTCCAGAAGAGGAATTGAAAGAGATCCTGCAAAAAGGATTCGACGTCGAAGACCAGGAAAAAAGGATTTACAAATTCCTCCCTAAACTCCGCCAAAAATTAGGGCATTCGCCTGAAATTTATTAACAAATTCTTGATCAAAAACTAGCCATAGCCTAAAGTTTTTTCTTTAATCAAGCGCGCCCTAAGTTTGCTGATTTCAGTAAGATCAGCTCTCATCAAGGAGCAAACCTATCAACCAAGAGGCTCAAAAAATGAAAAAATTTTTATGCGTTCTGCTGGCTTTTACGTCTTCGCACCTCTTAAGCGATGATATTGCATGGACCCCTTCGATCGAACTTTCTACGGCTATGACGAACTCTTCGTCTCCATCGATCGGTATCGATTCAAACGGGAATGCGGAAGCCATTTGGATCCAAGACGGATTTCTCGCTTCCAGCTCTATTTCTTACGGCGGAGCCTGGAGCGAACCGGAAACTCTGTCGAACTCGGGAGCTTCTTTCCCCTCGCTTACTGTAGACGGGAATGGGAACGCAACTGTAATTTGGGTGGAAGGAACCGCTTTGCTTGCCAAAACCAAACTCTCCGGGGATGTATGGGGTTCGGAAACGACTCTCTCGTCATCAAGCCCCCAGGAGCCTGAGCTGGCTGTTGATTCAAGCGGGAACGTCGTTGCAATCTGGACTGAAGGAGGCATCGTCAAATCCAAAACCAAACTTTTTGGCGGAAGCTGGTCTGGTTCGACCGAATCCCTTTCATCTTCCGGAGCCGATTCGCCCCAAATTGCGATCGGTTCGAACGGAACAGTAGTCGCTGTTTGGCATACCGTTTCCGGAGGCATTAATCGGATCTATTCTTCCCATAAAGCGCTCAATGGGTCATGGAGCGCGGAAACGCAAATTTCAAACGTGGCAAACAACAGCGTCAATCCTAAAGTGGCCGTCGATTCAAACGGGAACGCTTTGGCCGTGTGGTACATTTACAGCTTGAATGGCGGGGCTTACTCCGACGTATATCTCCAATCATCCCGCCGGCCGTCAGCAGGATCCTGGGGCCTTCCCATTCTAGTCTCCGACGTGCCAGGTTATTACAATCCAACGCGATTGACCGCCCGTATAGCCTATGATTCAACGGGCACTGCAATTGCCGCATGGACCAATTCTCCGGAAGGCTCGACATTCCTTCTCTACACAACCATTTTGGAAACCAGCGGCAATGGGAGCTGGTATTCTCCAGCAACCGATCTGGTCGCAGTTGAAGCAAGTCCAGATGGGTATGATTTGAATGTTCCGAATGCGCTCAATGCCTTTCTGGCCTATATGGTCAGCAACGGACCGAATATTGCCATCTATTCGGCAAATTCGAATATCTCAGCCTATCAAAAAAACCAATGGGCTTTTCCCAGCTTCCTTTCGGTGGATGGAATTGATGGATTTCCCCGCATCGCAGCGTCAGTGAATGGAGAATCCGTTTATGCAGCAGCTCTCTGGCTCAGAAATGAAGGAACGATCTCCATCCGAGCCTCAACTGGAGAAGGGACTTTGCTCCAGCCTCCAACAGATCTGAGCGTTGTGCAAGACGTCAATAATTTCGGGATTTTCACCGAATACTATAACACAATCAGCTGGACGCCGAGCTCCTCTGCAGATATTCTTCTCTATCTGATCTTTAGAAACGGCCTTTATATCGGGTCGGCAACTTCAACAGATACTTCCTTCGTAGACAACAACCAACAGCAAAACGGCGCCGTGACCTACGGCATCGCTTCCTATGACTCTAAAGGTATGCAAAGCGGGGTTGCAACCGTTAGCTTCCCTTAATTTTATCTCCGAACGCTGGAGGGAAGTTTCTTCCCTCCAGCTTGCTTAAGATATCCAAAAATTTAACGAGGTAATTCTATGAACAAGAATCTACTGTATGCTGCTGCGCTATTTTGCGCATCCGAAGCTAAAAGCGAAGATTTGACCTGGTCCAGCCCTATGATCATTTCAGAGGGCGCGATTTCCGTTAGCGCTCCGCCGGAGCCGCGGATGGAAATCGACGGCAGCGGCAACGCGTATGCCATTTGGGGCGAAGTGGGAACGATCAAATTCAAAACAAAGCCTTTCGGCGATGTTTGGAGCGCTTCCACCACTCTGGCCGCCATGTCCCGCAATCCCAGAATCCACGTCGACTCCAATGGGAACGCGACTGTAATTTGGATTACTGGAACAACTTTAAATACAGCAGTCCGGCCGGCGGGCGGAAGTTTTGGCGCGCCGACCGCTTTGGCGCCTAACGCCCTTCAGGCAGAACTTGCCGGAGATGTGAACGGCAATCTAGTTGCAGTGTGGACTACACCTGCAGGCGTACAGTCGAAAACGAAATTATCCGGAGGGAGCTGGGCTCCTTCGCCAAACACTCTCTCTTCCACTGCGGCGGATAATCCAATTGTGGCGATTGGAGAAAATGGGACGGTGATCGCTACCTGGCATAGCGTGATTTCCTCCGTCCATACAATCCGGGCCGCGTCGAAATCGATCAGCGGAAACTGGAGCGCGGAGACAAATATTTCCAGCCCTGCCCGCAACAGCATAAACCAACACGTCGAAGTGGACGCGAATGGGAACGCCGCAGCTATCTGGTACACCTTCGACCAAACCGGATCCAGCTATTCGAATGTGGTTGCTACAGCGGCTTATAAACCCAATAGCGGCTCGTGGAGCCTCCCTACAGCGCTCTCCAATGGCGGCTACTACAACCCAACCAATCCTGTCGGATTAAGGGCGCGGGTTGCTTTCGACAACGAAGGGAATGCCGTAGCGATCTGGGCGAACAGCTATGACGGACGTCTATTTAGCATCGAAACATCCATCCGGTATGCAGATGGAAACGGGATTTGGGCAGAGCCGATTCCTCTCGTCGAAAATAACCTTTATGCATTCTTCGACGACATCGTTTCTCCGGATGCAAGAGATCTGTTCGGCACCTATCATGAATCAGATGGCAGCTACGCCCAAATTCAAGCGCTTGTCGCCAACACAGACACTCCCAATGGACTGCAATGGTCGACGCGCCAGCAGATTTCGGATGAACGGAGCGGCTTTTCCCGCAACACAGCTTATCTAGCGGGCGACACAATCTACGCTGGATCGATTTGGCTCCATACAGATGGAATCAATGGATATGTCGTAGCAGCTACTGCAACCGGAACGCTTCTGCAGCCCCCATCAAATTTGGAAGTGAGCCAAAATTTAATCGACTATGGCAGCTTTGTCGAGTATCAAAACACCCTCTCATGGACTCCCAGTTCTTCTCCCGACATTTCACTCTACCATATTTACCGGAATGGTTTGTATATTACGACGGTCGACGGATCTTTCACATCCTATGTCGACAGGAACCAGCTTGAAAATGGGATAGCTGTTTATGAAATCGCCTCAGTAGACAGCAAAGGAACGCAAAGCTTCAAAGCTTCGGTCTCCTTCCCATAAAAAAACCTTTTCTTTTTTTGCCACATGGGAAACCATGTGGCATTTATGAAATTTTTTCCTCTTTTACTGATCCCTTTTTGTTTGGCCGCATCGGTTCTGGATTACTTGAAGCCCGCTCTCGATAAAGACGGGTTCCACCAGATGCGGAATATCGACTTCATCTACACGATCAATTTGGATAGACGGCCCGAAAAATTCGCCTCGTGCGTCAATCAACTAATCGCGCACGGAATCGAACCTTACCGCTTCTCGGCAGTCAATGGCTGGGAGCTGACGCTCGACGCGATCAATGCGCTGGGAGTCGAGCTGGAGCCGTGGATGGCGACAGGAACGTGGGGCACCTGCTATCTGCCTGGGAAAAACGGCGAACCCCACCACGAGCCGGTCTATCAGCTGGGGAGAACTTACTTCTGCCACTGCATGTCGCGCGGCGCCATCGGGATCGTCCTCAGCCACCTGTCGATCCTGCAGGACGCCTATGATTCAAGCTACGAAACCATTTGGGTGATGGAAGACGATATCCAGGTGCTGCGCGATCCCCACCTGCTCTCCGATCTGATCGATCAGCTCGATGCGCTGGTAGGAAAAGAGGGCTGGGATCTTCTCTTCACCGACCAGGACACGAAAAACAATCTGGGCCAATACGTCCCCAACACCGGCTTCGCCTGGCGCCCCAATTATGCCCCTCCCAACCCATCGCAATTTTCCCAGAGAAGCGTTGTGGGGCCGTTCCGGAAGGTCGGCGCCCGCTTCGGCGCCTATTCGATGATCGTCAGGCGCTCCGGCATGGAAAAGATTCTCGACTTTTTCAAAGATTACGGGATCTTTCTCCCCTACGACATCGACTTCTACATGCCGCCCGGCATCCATCTTTTTTCAGTCATCAACGACGTCGTCTCGACGCAGCCCGGCGCCCCCTCCGACAACGGAAGCCCGAATTATCTTCTCGAGTCGAGATAGAACTGGACCGTCGGGCGGGACTCCAAATCGGGAAGCTCGCTTTCCGAGCAGACAAGAGCGCCGAACCAGGCGTAAGGGGCGCAGAACTGCCGGTAAGCCGCAACGGAAAAGGCCAGCTCTTCCGGAAACCAGCTGACGTTTGGAATAAAATCCTCTGCCAAAGAGAGCCACTCTTCCAGCATCTGCGCATCCTGCGGCCTTGCGAAATTGAGTCCGATCATGCTGGAGGAGAGATGGGGAATTTGCCTGCACTCTTCTTCGCTCACGCCGCATGCGGCTAGCCCTTCCGGGAGAAAAGCGGGGGCGTTGTCTCTTAAGCTTCCCACATTGAGAAAGAAATGGCCCGTCCGCTCAATTTCGGAGAAGACGATTTCGAGATCGCAAAGAGGATGGATCGCAAGGTCGAGCCAAAGCGCTTTTTTATATCCAAGGAGCTGCGCTTCCTGGAGAAAAGCGGCCTTGAATGCGTACGGGATCGGGCAGAGTTTGATCCCCCCGAAAGGGAGGTTTGGATAGCCCCCGATACGGAGCAGGATCGGCCCGTCGTATCCTTCGTTTCGGAGTTCCTCGATGAGTTTGCGCGCTTTGCCGGGATAGATGCTGTTGTAGGTGGAAAAAAGGAGGATGCACCGCTCTTTTGCGTCGCCCTCGGACGAGAGATGCTTTTCAAAGAGAGGCATCTCGCCCTGCGGCCCCAAAAGTTTGAGATGGGTAATCGCTTTATAGCGAGGGAGATAGCCGGGGTTTTTTTGAAGCGAAATCCTAAAGCCGTCGAGATAGGGCCTTTGCCCATACTGGAGATATGATTCGATCCGCAGATACTCCTCTTGCGTGGGCGCAGAAAGATCGCGGATGGAAGACCAGAGAGCCTCCAGCTCCGGATCTGTGTACGCGCCAAAAAGAAAAAGAGGCAGCAGGAAAAGAAGTCTCATTGGTCCAAATAGTTGGGAAAGCTGTTGTCGGAAGGAGATCCCGCCTTGTGGGAGACGATGTCGAAGGAAGCCGAGTACATCTTGAGTTCCGGGATCATCCAGAAATCGATATCGTAAGGAAGGTAGAGCCGGTAGTTTTTATAGTAGGAGAGGATCTTCAACATCCCCGACCTCCGGATGATCATCGAATAGGCGCCGTAGCGCATCCCGACGCGGGAGATCTCGTTATTCACTGAATAGAACCGCTCGAAAAGATGGTGGATCGGCTCGGAGCGGAAATTCGGGCGGGCGGCCATCGCTCTGCAAGGGACGTGGCGGCCGCTCGTGTCTTTGGTGTCGATGTCAGTGAAAAAAATGTCCCAGTCGCCGATCAGCCGGTCGAGCTCCCTGATGAGGCGGGGGATCGCCTGAGGATCTGAAACGACTTCCACATCGTCTTCCATGACCCAGATCGTGCGGAAGCCCGAATCGAGAGCATCCTGTAAAATGGAGAGATGGCTCAGGACGATCCCCACCGCCCCGCGAGACATCCCGATGGTGAACCAGGAGCCTCCGTCCTGTTTGAGAAACTCATTTGTCGTGAAAACCCGCTCCCCCTGGCCTACGAATCTGGAACCCATGAAAAGGTCTTTACCCGTTGCAGGAAGAAGCTTCACTCCAAGCTCATCCAGATCGGGGACTGTCAGCTTCCACCCGTTGAAAGCGGAAAAACGGTACGGATCAATCCCGTAGAGCTGCAGGTTGAATGCGGTCCGGAAGAATTTATCGGGCCTCTCATCGAGATTGATCATGTAAATGTAGTCGATCCCTTCGAAGCTGTGGCCCCGAGGCTTGTTCTCCGCTTTTTTGAGAAACCGCTTCAGATCGATCGGGTCGGGAGCCGACTCCCACAAAACGGGGGATGGGTAATTGAGGGTTTTCATCGCCGTGTCGACGAGCTCTCTTTTTACGAAAATGGCATGGCCCGATTTCCCCTCCCAATACCAGTGGGATAGCAGCTTGAAGCCATGGGCTTCTAGAAACGTTTTCAGGTTTTTATACGAGGCGCCGCCGTTTTCCAGATGGGTCGTCGTATAGATCACCCGCACAGGTTCAAGAAGGCTTCCGTTTTGTTCGAGGATTTGCTGCTCCTCCCCCTCCCCTTCGATCCAAAGAAAATCGCACGGCAGATCCGGATCCGGGCTTTGGAATAAATCGAGGTTGCGGAAAGAGCCGTTCGGCCACCATTTTTCGCAAATGCGCGGCTGGCCCGGATTCGAGCTGAAGCCGACGATGTGCGGATTGTACGGGAGATAATAGGCCATGAGAAAAAAACGGCGGTCTCCATCGTCGCTGTAAATCCCCTCGAAACGATAGGGAGAGTCCTGAGAGAAGAGCGATGCAGAAAAGAGAAGAAGGAGGAAAAATTTCTTCATGGCGTGCTTTTTTTTGGCGAGCAAGCTACCATACAAACCTTTTTTATGAAACGGCCGATTTTTCTATTCCTTGCAGCTCTAGGTCTTGTGGAAGCGGAACCGATCCCTGTTCCGGGAGAGTTCTACAAAAATGTTGTCCATTTCGGCTCTCATCCCGGAGTCTCCCCCTTTTTAAGCGACCTCTCTTTCCGAGCGATGAGCGACTGGGTGATCGATCAGGAAGCCGAATCGTTCGATCCCGACGTTGTGGAACGGGGAGATACGGTCTATGTAAACGTCTGGCTTCTTCCCTGGTTCGAAAAGCAAATCCATCCAAGAATCCGCCATCCCTACATCCTCATTTCGTGCGACGTGGGAAACTGGGTTCCCGATCCAGCGGCGATCGACGCGCTTCTCTACGATCCGAAATGCGCAGCCTGGTTCTGTCGGAATATTTTTTTCAGCAGGCATCCAAAGATCACTCAAATCCCGATGGGGCAGACGATCTATCTCTTTGAAGATCCTGCAAGACGAGACTCTCTTCTCCCTTTGGCCGAGCTGATTGCCCTGAAGCCGTTCGAGAAAAAATATCTTCTCTACATGAATCATTACCCCCGCTCTTACGGCGGCAGAGACTGGATCGTAACCCTCTTCGAAAAAGAGCCTTACTGCTATTCGCGAAACCATTCGGGCGAGACTTGGGGGCTGACTCCAAGAGATGTCTACTACAAAGAGCTGAGCGAATCGGTTTTTACCCTTTCCCCCCTGGGGCTGGAAATCGACTGCGTCCGGACTTGGGAAGCCTTCGTTCTAGACTGCATCCCAATCGTCGAACATACCTTCCTCGATCCCCTTTTCGACCATCTTCCGATCGTGATCGTTTATGACTGGTCGGAGATAGATGAACCCTTTCTCAGAAAAGAGCTTGAGCGGATTTCGAAAGAGAAACTCGAGATGCGCAAAGCGTATTTCCCCTATTGGCGCAGCCGAATTCAAGAGGCTCAAAAACAAGTGAGGGAAGGAGAGACTTCCTTTTCAAAGCCCGAAGCGTGCCTGATGAAACCAGAAGAGCTGCAACAGATTCGCTCTCTTGTCGGACCCCATCAGGGAGCGGTCTTATGCCGTGGCTTTCTGACCGGGATGCGCTCTACGCAACTGGCAGAGGAGCTCCAGGCAAAGATTTTTCTTTTCGATCCCTGGATGACGCAGGATCAGCTGAGCCGCCTTTGCGGGTACGCAGACGATTTCTACCTGAGCCTCAAAGCCCATACCCTCGTCTCCGTCTTCTCCTCTGAAGCCGAATATGATGGCTTTTTCACCCAGCATCCGGGCGCGCCGGTATTTCTCGATCTCGAATATTACCGGAATTCCCTTCTCCGCGATTTTGCGTGCCATCGCCATCGGCTGGAAGACGATTTGCTGGAGCTTTTCCGGATGGCGGATCCCAACACGGTGATCGTCGGCAACCAAGCCGACGATCCCTATGTCCAAAAAGTGCTTCAAAGGATACCTGAAGAAGCAGCCTCTATTGAAACCAGAGGCCGTTTCTGGCGGGCAGTCACAAATTAAGCGACTGCCGGAGAACTTCGGAGCGGACGAAGATCGCGTTTCCCTGAAATCCCTCGGCGTACCAGTGGGAAAGAAGCTGAAAGCCTTTTTTCTGGAGGAACTCCTTCAATTCTCCATATTGCGTCATCCCGACCCTAAAATCGCGGAAATTGGTCTCCGTGTAGATGACTTTCACCGTATCGAGAATGCGGGGAGAACTGTTGAACAGCTGCAGCTCAAATCCTTCCAGATCGATCCACATGAAATCGATCCGGCTGATCCCATTCGCATCGCACCAC
>CAYPZU010000025.1:13075-18531 GCA_964415395.1 uncultured bacterium | reverse complement strand
CAGGGCCGCGGTAGTTGTGCTTCATCCATTCGGAAGAGGCCAAAAGAGAGCTGGCCCCTTCGAAGACGGGGTTGTCCCCCGTCGATCCGTGGCAAACGTAAAAGACAGCGTTCCCATTATAGGTATTTAAAGCGAGATGATGCCCTTGCACATTGGCGCAGTCTTTCGTTTTCATAGACCATAATCCGAAAGCGTGCGGATTCGGCTCGAAGGAATGGATCGTCCCTTTAGGCCATTGCGCGCTTAAATGGCGCGTGTCCGACCCATCGAACGCTCCCGCTTCCATGACAACCGGATCTTCCGGAAGAAATAGCGCGATCAGATCGAGAGGATGGTATTTAAAATCCTCGAAAATCCCCTCGAACCGCTCGACGTACTGCCCGGCATGGCCAAATGCTGCAGCCAAAAGAAAAAATACCGTTTTACGAATCATGGATGATCTCCTCATTCATTCGGCAAGGGTTCTAAAAGGTTCCGGACGGCATCGGTATTTATGAGGCAAAGATACGCCTCCCTGTCTTCAATTCCGATCGGCAGGATCAGCTTCTCTCCCGCAGCGTCAAGCGTCATGCTGCAGCAGAATTCAACTCCCTGATGCTGAAATGTAAACGGCTTGGAGATCTTTTCAATCCGGAACTGGGAATCGAGAAAGACAAAGCGGTGCAGATAACAGCGGGTGTGATCGTAGAAATGAACCGTTTCGTGCACAAGCATCAGAAACCCGCCGTCAAAACGAATCGGGGCGGCCGATCCGCGGAAGCGGGAAAAATCGAAGTCGTAGTCGTTTGAGAGAACGGAGCGGCAGACTCCCGTATCCAGATCGGGCTCGAAAAGTTGAAACGGTCCGCATGAATAGACAATGAATAGCCGGCCGTCGAGGACGAAAGGGAGCCAGTTTTTTTCGCAGCGGTTTAAATCGGGTCCGATCAGAGGAATCAAGTCCTCGACAGGAGCGATTTCACCAGATGGATTCTTTTCTAGCCTGCAAAGAGAGATCTGCCGGTTCCCCGTCGGATTCGTGTCGGCGGTCGTGCAAGTAAACCATCTGCTTCCGTCGAATTCAAAAAGGCGGCAATCCTCCAGCCCTTCCAAGCTGCAGGAATAGATTTTTTCCCGCGGCAGATCCTCGACAATCTCTTTCTGGGAAAGGATGTTGAAATTCATGTCGTAGTCGATCAGGAAATTGCGGGTGCGGAAAATCCCTCTCGAATCATTCGTATTGAATATTTTCGCGCCTGTCTGCGTGTAGTTGACCGAGCGGCAAATCAGCTGATAGCCTGTTTCCGTCCGGACAATCGATGGATTCATCGGGCGGTAATGTTCATCCGAGCCCTCTTCAATCGGAGGCAAAGGCGGCTTGATCGGAAGATAAACGGCCCCGCCTAAATTCTGGGTATAGAAAAGGATATTTCTGTAGGTGTGGTCCTTGATGTGCCAGGGCGTCGCTTTGCTGAGAAGAACCCTTTCAGCCGCTTCAAACCCCTCCGCCTTGAACCGGGTGTAGAACGCCGCAATCGAGAGGTCTTCATTCAACTGATAGGGATCGAAAGGAACTTCATCAAAAAGAACGCCTTGCCCGTATTTCGGCAGGTTCGCTCCATGGCTGGCGAAGAGATAGGCCAGATCGTTCTCCCCGCGGAGACGGTAATAATGAGAAAGCCTATTCAAAGGCTCTCCCCTTAGAGGGTTCATTTGGAACGCTTCCAGATACCAGTAAAGGGCCTCCGTCCATTCTCCGTATTCTTCAAGCGCTTGCCCCAGCATGTATTTTGAGAACCAGAGCTCTTCCGAATCCCCTTTCTTTTCGATGCGCGCCCTGTACTGGTGGATCGCCTCAGGAAACTGCCCGATCGATTTATAGGCTTGGGCTAATAGGAAGAGGCTCTTCAAATCGTCGGGGTTTTTCTTCAAAGCCTCTTTCAGGACTTTGATCTCCCGCTTGAGCCGCTCCTCTTTCTTTGCGACGGAATGATCAAGCGAAACCGCCTCCAGTTTTTCAGCTTCGAACCGGTCAGCCGTCCACTCATCCAGAATCACCCCGCTTGGCTTCCAGAACAGCGATCCTTTGAGCAGGTTAAGCGCGTAGCGGGAGTGGCCCAAATGGGGCTCTTTGGTCCAAATCGAATAAGCGTCTTTCGTCAGCGCTTCTTTCTTCCATTCGGATTTGAAGGAGACGGTCATCGAAGGCTCAAGGAAGAGAAAATAGGCACTCGACGGAGCGAATTTCATCTCCTTCACGATTTTCCGAAGCGAGGAAATCGCTTTTTCACGACTCTCGCTGAACGAGTCTTCCCTGCAGTCCTCGACCATTCCGGGGATTTTATTCTCCTCGAGAAACTGTTCGATCCACTCGATCGTTTTGTCTGTCGAGCCTCTGTCGGCCACATAAAGGTAATCGGCTTCCTCTTTGACGCTTTCAAGGCAGCGCCAGATCGCCTCCTCGTCGTTTTGAACCGTCAATGCGACTAAGATTTTCGGCGTCTCGCGGGCATATGCGCAACTCCAAATGAGAAGGGCGCCTATCAGCCAGTTAAAGCGTTTGGGCATACGCTCTCAGTTCCTCTGCCACCGGGGCATATTTTTCATTTTTCTGAATCCAAAGGGTCGCCCCTCCGCTATTGGGGAAATAGATCTCCTCATAATCTTCCGGAGTTTTCACCAGAGCGTAGCCATATCCATCTACGGGATTCGAAGAGCGGCTGCAATCAAAGGCCAAGATCAGAGGCGCTTTACCAAACAGGATCTGAATGATATCCCCTCGGATGGGATAGGCAGCCACCGTATTGACGAAAGCAATTTCGATCCGGTTCGATTTGGAGAGATTCGTTAGAAACACCTTCAATTCAACCTGGTAGAGATTATCTACTTCAGCGTAGCTTTTCCCTGTCGCGTTTCCATAGGAGGCCGCTTTGTACACTTTATCCGATCCCAGATAGCGGTAGGGCGCCCAGTTCATGTCGCCAGGCCAGCCGCTGAAGTAGGAGATCGGGATCCAGTTGGAGAGCCCCTGATAGAACGAAATATACTTCCGGATCGCGTCGGGCCCGCATCCATTCGTAACAAACTCGACGGAGATGGCTTTTGTGCAGGAATCGAGGAAGAACTTCGTCGTGAGCCCGACGCCGAATTCGAGCGCCACTTTGGGCTTCGCGACGTCGAATATCTTTTTCATCGTCTTTATCGAAGGGCCCATCTGCTCTGCAAGCCACTCGTAATTCACTTCTTTGGCGCTCGCAGGCGCAGGATTTGCGTTGAGAGAAGCTGCGAGAGCGAGAAGGATCGGGAAGAATCGTTTCATAGGTACCTATTGGTTCAAATAATTGGGCCCGCCATTGTCGGAGGGTGCGTTCGGAGTGTTGGAAACCACATCGTCCAAAACGGTATAGAGTTTGATCCCGGTCGGCAGAACATACTCCATGTCATAGGGGAAAAAGATCTGGTGGCTTTTGAAAAACTGGAGCAGTTTCTCAATTCCGCTCCTCCGGACGATCATCGAATGGGCTCCCGACCGGGCGCCGATCGTCCGGAATTCCGGGCTGATTTCATTTCGTTCGGCATAGTTATTCGCATAGGTGTAATAGAGGAAATCAGGTCTTTTGCCAGCCCAAAAAGTAGGGACATAATTTCCTTTCGCGTCGCGGATGTCCCTGTCGGTAAAGAGAACGTCCCAATTCCCTTTGCCTACCAGAGCGTCAAGACGTTCGATCAGCTCAGAGAGAACAGTGGGGTCGCGGATCACATCGATGTCGTCTTCCATCACCCAAATCGTTTCGTGTCCGGCATCGTAGGCATCCTGAAGAACTGAAATGTGGCTCAGCGCAATCCCGATCGTCCCGCGGGCCATGCAGTGGCAGAAATAGGTTTCGCCAAACTCTTCGATTGTCCCGTGGACAGGCTCGAAATTCCCATCCAGAGGATAGCGGGTCCCTAATATCCCCGGCCCCATTTCAACTGAATAGACGAGCCCCACATCATTGATCTCCTCAAGCGAGAGCTCCCAGCCGTTCACAGCGGAAAAGCGGTAGGGATAGATCCCGAACGGCGTCAGCTGATCCATCGATCTCCGCCATTTTTCCGGGCGCTGGTCGAGATTGATCATGTAGATGAAATCGATGTTCCGCATCGAATGGGAACGGCACCGGTCCCCCTTCTTCAAATGATCTTCCAGACTCCCTTCGAGAAATCCTCCAAGAGCCAGCGTCGTTCCCAGAAAAAGGCTCCGCCAATTCATTGGCTTCTTTCCTGTTTAATCAGGTCCAGAGAGGAGAAATAAACCCTCCCTTTCGGGTCGGGCCGCAAGGGCGCCAAAGCCGTCTGGTACAATTTTTCCGGATCGCCCGCATCCTTGAACTGCCTCCCCTCCATCAGATCGTCCCTGAGGAAAAAGAGGCTGCTGCCGGAACGGTCGGCGTAAATGAGCGTATATCCCTTCGCTTTTCCTAACCGCGCGAACGAGAGGATGCCGGCGCCGAAATAATCGGTCTCGTCCCCGAGGAAGAAAGGATGGTATTTGACCACCTTGTCTTCCGATGGAGGAATCGTCCCGTTGTAGGAGATCAGGACAATCGACGGCTTATATTTTCCCTCCAGCGCATTCCAGACATGAAAGTCGTTGAATCCCACATGGATGCACAACAATTCAAACCGTTCGGGAATGTTGTATTTCTGGAAGCATTTATTCACGTTTCCGGCATTGATGAACTCCTTGAAAAGTCCTCCGGACGGATATTCATCGGCCCGATCGAAAAGGTACGACTTCCACTCCTGCTTCCGCAGAAGCAGCGTCGAAGAAGGAGGCCGAATCCCGGAGACGTTGAATTCAACGCACACTTTTCTGTCGAGCGGAATCATTTCGAACAGGGCGGCCAGCACTCCATCTTCCCCATTGGGGCTATAGAGGCCTTTGTCATATAGGCCAAGATCGATCTCGGCTGCCGTCAGGCTAAACGCAAAAAAGAGGAAAATCATTCTCAGCATGAGCTCATCTCTTTTTGTAGAGGATGCAGTTTCCGTTATCGATCACCTTGACGGCGTCGCACGACTCTTCCAGGATCTCGATCGCATCCTGCCGCTTTGCGGAGAGAGCGTCGTTGATCCAGATATAACCTCCCGAGCGGACCTTGGGGGTATAGATCATCGCGTCGAGTTTTGAAATTTCCTCGGTGAAGTTGCCATCGAGATGGAGAATGTCGATTTCGCCCACTTGGAAAGCGGCGATTTCCGACGTGGCTTTGATCGTCTGGACAAACCGTTCCAACTCGAATTTTTTAACCATTTTGAGATAGGAATTGTAGATGTAATCGAAGTTCAGCTTCCCCCACCAGTTGAGATTCACTTTATCTTCAACCGGATCAAAATATTTGATCGTCTCGATCTTATCCCAGGGATCGATGGCGATGATCACGCCATGGTCTAAAAACTTCAGCGCGGATGCGACGGGGAATACAGAAGAGCCC
>CAYPZU010000025.1:2038-13065 GCA_964415395.1 uncultured bacterium | reverse complement strand
GAGCCCCCGAATACACCCACTTCAACGCAGGTCTCGGGTTTAACCTCCATCACCAGATCGATGAAAGCGGCCGCTTTTTCCTTCGAGCACCACCCTTCGAGAGTCGGCAATGAAGCCATCACCTTCTGCTTCAATTCCTGGACGGCTTTTGCATCCTGAGCCCCGAGAAACGGAGTGAAACATACGAGAAAGGCAATAATGATTTTGTTCATGGTTTTATCCAAATTCCCCAAATGCTTTTATCTTTGAATTCCGCAAGTTTGTAGCAATGCTCGTCGAGCCATTCCACAGCGCGCGCAGTCGTAAACATCCCGTTTTCATACCAGGTCATGTCGTCGAACACGATCCATCCTCCGCTCCTCATCAGCGGAACCCATTTTGTCACGTCGATATAGGAAGTGACGTC
Organism: uncultured bacterium; assembly: GCA_964415395.1. Classification (GTDB taxonomy): domain Bacteria; phylum Chlamydiota; class Chlamydiia; order Chlamydiales; family SM23-39; genus CAYPZU01. The sequence continues at coordinate 12,659 of CAYPZU010000025.1, read as the reverse complement.
CGAATGGTTGCCGTCGATGTGGATCAAGTCGATGTTTTCGATCACTGGAGCGTCTTTCGACGTGCAGCGATAAAGGGCGATCTGCTCGTCCAGCCCGAACTCCTGAATCCTGTCGATCAGATTTTGGAGGATCGCCTCCAGGTTGATCGTAGACCAGTAATACTCGTTGGAGGGATTCATCACCCCTTCGAGCGAGGCCTGATTGTCCCAGGGATCGATCCCGTGGAGTTTGCCCGAGCCGTTCGCCTTCAGCGCGACAGCCATCGGAATAACCGAATGGCCGCCGAAAACGCCGATTTCGACGACCGTCTCCGGTTTGTAGCGCAAAATAATGTCGATCAGCGTCTCCGCCTTGATCGGGGAGCACCAGCCGATCACCGACTCCATACACTTATAGGCTCTGGCCTTGACTTTGTCCGGAGATTCCACCACCTGCACATAGGCCGATTCAGGGGGCAGAGGCTCATTCATCGGTTGATCCACCATTTCCATCTCTCTTTAAATAATTGGGCGCCCCGTTGTCCGTCAGGGCCATCGGCTGCGTCGAAACCACATCGCTCAAAACCGTGTACAGCTTGATTCCGGGCGGCTGAGTATATTCCATGTCGTAAGGCAGGAAGATCTTATACTTCTTAAAAAACGAGAGGATTTTCTCCATCCCCGAGCGCCTTACGATCATCGAATAGGCTCCGTAGCGGGCGCCCACCTTCCGCAGATCGGCGCCAATCGCAGCTTTTTCAGCGAATTGTGCGGGATGTTCAGGAGCGTAATTCGGCCTCCAGGCGTAAGCCGAGCAAGGGACGTATCTTCCCTCTCTATTTTTCGTGTCTGGATCGGTGAAAAGCACATCCCAGTTCTCTTTCCCCGCGAGCGCATCGAGCTGTTCGATCAGGGCAGACAAAAGATGCGGATCGCGGACGATTTCGATGTCGTCTTCCATGACCCAGATCGTTTCGTATCCCGAGTCGAACGCATCCTGCAAAATAGATAAATGGCTGAGGACGATGCCGATCGCGCCGGGCGACATGCAATGGCAAAAGTAGTTTCTGCCTACGGCCTGAACCGGTTCGTGATGGGGCGTCTTATCTCCCCCTTCCTCATACCAGGTTCCCCACGTGCCGCCACTCATTCCCGGCTCGAAAACAACGCCCAGCTGGTTGATCTGTTCAAGCGTCAGCTCCCATCCGTTCACAGCCGAAAACCGATAGGGAGAGATCCCATATTTTTCCAACTGCTGTACGCAGGAGGCAAATTTTTCCGGCCTCTGGTCCAAATTGATCGTGTAGATGAAGTCGATGTTCTTCATCTGATGGAACCCGTCTTTTCCCTCTGCCGTTTTGAAATGCTCTTCGATCCCGCCAAACGCTGCGAACGGAATCGCTTCTGCAGCGATTCCCCCGAACGAGGAGAACAACCCATTCCAGAGTAAGCCCAGCTTGAAGCTCAATTTCAAAACTTTCATGGCGGTCCGTTTAAAAAGGTGATGATCCTAAGAAAAACGGGGATTTACGAAAACAAAATTTTAGAAGTTTTTTAGAAAACCCTGGCCAGAAATTTTTCAAGAATCCAAGATATTGGCCCTTAAAAAATCATGGATCGATGCCTATGCTGCGATATTTGCTATTCTCTCTTGCCCTGATCCATGCGCCGCTTTTCGCCTACCAGGATCTCGACGAACTCATGGAACGGGAAATCGTCCTCGAAAAAAAACAGATCCCGCTGCCCGAATTTCCCGGCTCGTTCAACCCCTCGATCATCCGGTTCGATGAAACCTCCTATCTCCTCACCTTCCGCTTTTCTCCCGACCCGCACGATGACTATGCGATCTCCTACATCGGCGTTCTCCTGCTCGACAAGAATCTGGAGATCATCGCTGAACCGCGGCTGATCAATACCCGCTCCCGCGGAAGCAAAAATCCCTCGCACGCCGAGGACGCCCGCATTTTTTCCTACCGGGGACGTTTCTTCCTTTTCTATAACGACAACATCGAAAAACCCCATCTCGCTCTCCAGGACCGGCGCGATATGTTCATGACCGAACTGGCCTATAAAAACGGCCAATTCGTCCTCTCTTCTCCGCTGAAGCTCATTTGCGAAGAGAAGCTCTCGCGCCAGCTTTGGGAGAAGAACTGGGTTCCTTTTGAATGGAACAAGACGCTGCTTCTCGGCTATTCGATCGTCCCCCACGAAATCCTCTACCCAAACCTCATGAGCGGGGAATGCTACCCTTGCTATAATTCGCACTCCGAAATCGACTGGCAGTGGGGAACGCTCCGCGGCTCATCTCCCGCGCTTCTCGTCGACGGCGAATATCTCGCGTTCTTCCACTCGAGCGCCAAAATACTCACCGACGTCTCGTGGGGATGGGAAATGTGGCATTACTTTATGGGAGCCTACACGTTTTCTGCAGAGCCCCCTTTCGAGCTGAAAAAATTAAGCCCTAAGCCGATCGTCTCCGACGGGTTCTATACCAAATCAAGCTACCTTAAACGGGTGATCTTCCCAGGAGGCTTTGTCATCGACGGAGACAAAATCCTTCTCGCTTACGGAAAAGACGACAGCGAAGTATGGGTAGCGACTCTAAGCAAGGAAAAGCTGATCGAGTCGCTGGTCCCCGTAAAAAACGCTCCCTAAGCTCATTCGGCAACACAATCAGGCCCGAGGCTTTTGGTTCTCTCTTCGAGCTTCGCCAAGGGGAATGTCCGGTTGACGAACGTCTGCGCCCGCCAGCTCTCTGGCAGCTCCCGAATCGCCAACAGCTGATCGCACATCTTCAGAGACTCTTCATAGTGCCCCAGATAATAGGAGGCGATGGAAAGCTGGAATAACAGGCCGTACTGCTCCACCCAATCCATGTTGAACAGGCTATCCTTCTCGGCGGGTTTGGGGATGTATTCCCAAACCTTCAGGAATTCATACGCCTTGGCGTAGTTCCTCTCTTGAATATACAGCTCGGCCAAATAATAGAGCGTTTCGGGCCTATGGGGACGGTATTTAAAAGCGTCGATCAGGCTCTCAGCGACTACGCTTGCCGGCAGTCCCATATCTTTCAGGGCCAGCCCAACATGAAGCTTCGACCAATACACCTCTTCAGCCCAGCCGCCCATTTTGACCCTTTTTTGATACCACTCGACCGCTTTGCCTGGCTCGCCGGCATCTTTGTAGCTTTGCGCCAAATAGAATGCATAGCGGGAGTTGTTCGGATCCTCTTTCAATCCCGCCTCGAGAAGCTGGATATCCCTGCGGAATTTCCCCATCGGGTTTTTTCCATCAGCCCCTCCATCGCAAGAGCGATAGGCTACGTTCTCCAGCGTCTCTGAAGAATAATCTCCATCGCATCCCAAATATTCGTGCGTGACCCCAATCCACTTCCAGGGAAGGCTGGCCCGCACGAGCTGCGGTTTTAGATAGCTGAAGCTTTCAGTGCCCCGCCACATTTTATAACTATCTGCGGCAAGTTCGGGAAACTGCGGCTCCCCCTCGAAGAGGAGAATATCATCGGCGTCCATGAAAAGGATGTAATCAGCTGATTCCCTAGCCAAATCAAGAGCCTCGTTGCGGTTGTGCTCGAAATTTTTCCACGGCCTCTCGTAAAGCTCTCCAGGTATATCTTTCAAATGCTCCAGAATGATCTTCTGCGTTCCGTCTTCCGATCCCGTGTCGACGATCACCCAATAATCGATGACCGGGATCACCGAGTCGAGGCATCTTCGAATCACATCCTTCTCATTCTTAACGATCATGTTCAAACACACCGTCTCTTTAGCGGACAATGCGACGAAGGAGCAAATCAGGAGGAAAAAAAACCGGAACATAGGACACCCCTTTGAAAAGAAAGGGATGCCATCTTAGAAAGGCAAAGAAAAGATTTCAACGCCTTATTTTGTCGGATACAACTCAGCGTGGAGGATGTCCGAATACGCCTGGATAAAGCCCGCCATATGCGAGATGTCGATCGCATCCTGCGGAGGGAGCATTGCAAGGTTTCCCGCCTCATCGTCCAACCCTTTTGCAATCGAGAGCTCCTCGGAGGTGAAGGAAGAGGCATGGGACGACATAAACCCATCCAGCTGAGAAGAATCGGCGGCGATCTTCTGCTGCAAGGCAGCGATCTGCTGAGGCGTTCCTTTGCCGGTCTCGAGAAGACTCGTCAAGCTCGCGATATCCTCATTCAACCCATCGATATCCTCAAGCGCCTGAATCACATTCGGATCCAATCCGTTCGATTGCTGAACCTGGCTTGAAGAATACGAACTTACCGCAGAAACAGTCACGTTTACCACCTTTTTAATATTGTCCCAATATTATTTTAATATATTCTTAATTAAAAATAAATATTTACATTTCCCGCAAACATCTCAAATTAAGCATCTTACAAAAAATCCACAACCAACTATAAATAAGCCGCTTACGAAATTACCCGCGCCATAGACAATCTCCCTGCGGATTTAACCATGGCTTTAATTCGCCCTCTTTTGTAATAGGTGGAATTAGAGAGATAATAATTTACAGGCGTTCTTATTTTAAATAATCGGAAAAGAAAGATTGAGTAACTTTATTCGATTCGTTTTTTCCTTCTTCGCTCTTCTCCAATTTTCTATTGGAAATTTGGCTGCGGAAGATTTTTTTCGCGCGCCCGCGTATATGCAAGAATCCAAAGAGCCGCAGCTTTTGAAGCAGGCGGCGCAGCTTCTGGCTGAACCGGAACCTGCAGCAGGAGAACCTGCCGCCCAAACAGAACTTCCCGCAGAAGAAAAAAAAGCAGCTCCTGAATCCCCTCTCCTGAAAACGTTCTATCTCGGCAGCAGCTCCGAATCGCATCTGCCGAAAACAACAGCGCAGGAATCGCGCTCCGCCGCTCCCTGGCTCCACGACACTTCCTGGCTGCAGCGCTATCTGCCGCAGGCGATGCAAAATCCTGCCGCATTTCCGCCACAAAAATCGCAAAGATTTTCACTCCGCGAATGGGCAGCGCAGGAAATCGCAGGGATTTCTTTCCTGCGCGATTGGATTTTCCCTCTTGCGAAAGGCGAATGGATTTACGACGACGGAGAATGGCCCGCTGTCGATCGGGCGAAATGCAAACAAATCGCCGCAGCTCTCTCGCAAGCCCCCTGGATCGGCGATGCAAGCGTCCTCGCTGCGATCCGGGGAGAATCGCTTTCCAGGACTGAAACGGCAGCCCATTCCCTCTCCAATCCGTTTTACGCTCTATCCGAGTGGGTTTTCCCGTTCGTTAAAGGTTCCTGGCTGCCCCGCGATATCGCTGAAGCCGCCGACTCTCCAAGAGCCAAAGAAAATGCAAAACAGAAAGTGCGCAGGTTCGCTCTCCGCTTCGTAAAAGGAGACTGGTTTGATTCGCTCCTCCCCTATCTGGGAGTAAAAACAGAAGCGCTTTTACAAAACCGTCCCGAGCCGATGCTCGCCTCTGCTGGAAAAACAAAACCCGACCGCATCGTTCTGCCGAATGCGCAGATAAAAAAATTCGCCTACCGCCTCTTTGAGCAGAAAAAACAAGCGTTTCTGGCAGCGAGAAAAATCGCCATGCAAAACGCGATTGCCGCTGCTCCTCCTCCGCAGGAAATGGCGCTTCCTCCTGCGCCAGTTTCTCAGGAAACGACGCCTTCTCCAGCATTGATCGCTGCAGGAATCAAACCAGCTGAAACCCTTGCTGCTGTCCCGGAAGAAAGTACGCCCGAACTTCCTCCTGCGCAGCCAAAAGAGGAAAAACTGGAGCCCCTTGCCGTTCTTGCGACGATTCCCGAAAGGGCAAAAGAAGAACCTCCCCAGGCAAACCAGAATGAGGCGCGGTTCGTGCCGCCGACCCAAAACGAACAGACGCCGCTGATCGTCTCGTCGCTCTTCGACTGGTTTAAGAAGAAAGAGCCTCCGCCGCCGCTCCCCGAGCCAGCCTCGAAGCGGAATCCCTGGCCGCTGCCGAAGCGGCTTGAGGTGAGGCATACGGAAGGGAACCAAACCTGCCGCGGATGCCAGGTGGGATTCGGGACGAACTACACGACGATCGCCCTGTTGAGCGCTCCCGAGTATAAGGCGGGCAGCTTCCTGCCGATGATCGATCTGCGCCTCGATCGCTTCGACAATGTGACTTATTCCTCTTCCGTGGGATTGATCGCCCGCTATATTCCCGAATCGAACGCCTTCTGCCACATGCTGGGGGCGAACCTGTACTACGATTTCCGCCAGGGAAGCGTCGGCTATTTCAACCAGATCGGCGTGGGTGTTGAAGTTTTGGGCCGCAGGTGGGATTTCCGCGCGAACGCCTACATTCCCGTCGGGCCGCGCCACCAGGTGCACAAATGCCTTTACGACGACTACATCGGCCCCTACTACGCCATCGACATCCAGAATGAGCTGGTCTCCTACGGCTTCAATGGAGAGGTAGGCTACTACTTCGTCCGCGGCAAAGACTTCCTTCTTTACGGAGCGGCAGGGCCTTACTACATCGCAGGAAGGAAATACCACGACAAAACCCGCGGGGGGATGATCCGCATCAAGCCGATGTACCGCGACTTCGCCGCCGTCGAAGTGATGTTCAGCCACGATCCGCTGTTCAACAACATCTGGCAAGTCAATTTCTCAATCAATCTGCCGCTTTATGAACTGTCAAAAACAAACAGGCCGCCCTGCGGATTGAAGAATCAGCAGATCTATCAACCCGTCCAAAGATTCGAAGTGATGCCTCTCAGCCGCTGCGATTGCTGGGAAACAAATTACTGATCGGATATTCTGTCTGTATGCGTATTTGGGCTATCGGCGATCTTCACTTGAGCTTCGGGGTAGAGAACAAGAGCATGGACGTTTTCGGCCCTGCCTGGGAAGCGCACGCGGCGAAAATCGCCTCGTCGTGGAAAAGCCTGATCGATCCTGCGGATCTGGTGCTGGTGCCGGGGGATCTCTCCTGGGCGCTGAAGCTTGAAGAAGCGGTTCCCGATCTGCAGTGGGTTCACGAGCTGCCTGGCACCAAAGTGATGATCAAGGGAAACCACGATTACTGGTGGGGCTCCCTGAAAAAGATCTCCGAAGTTCTCCCTCCCTCGATCCATCTGATCCAGAATAACGCCTTCCACTGGAAAGACGTTGCGATCGGCGGCGCCCGCCTGTGGGACACGCCCGAATATTCGTTCTCGGAATTCATCGAATTCAGGGAAAATCCGCGCGCGGCGAAACCGGCGCAGGATGTGGAAGAAGTCGTGCAGGAAGAGATGGAAGCGAAGATCTTCAACAGAGAGCTGGAACGGCTGAAGATGAGCCTGGCCGCGCTCGATCCGAAAGCGAAAGTGCGGATCGCGATGACCCACTATCCGCCGATCGGAGCCGATCTAAAACCGTCAAGAGCCGCCCAAATCCTCGAACAGAACCGGATCGACGTTTGCGTCTTCGGCCATCTGCACAATATCAAGCCGGGCGTTTCGCTTTTCGGCGAGCGAAACGGCGTCCGGTACGTCCTCGCATCCAGCGATTACATCCGCTTTCAGCCCATCGCTATTTTGTAATCAATTCGCGCAATTTTTTCAGATCGGGATCGGAAGGATTCAGTTTCCCTGAAGCCTTTTTGCGCCCTTTGAGGAGTTTTTGAATCGCCTGCTCGAGCTTGTCTTCATCGAGGCGGCGGTAATAATCGGCTACCGTTTCCATCACTTCCAAGAACTCTTCCTCAGCTTTCAGCTGGGGCAGAATCTTCTTAATCGCGGTGATGAACAAGTCATGTTCGCCGCTCCCCGCGAGGAATTGGAGAGTCTCCATCAAGAGGGGGAATTCAGGTTCGAGATCGAGAATTTCGTGAATGAGCGTGTTCGCCTCTCCGATATCGGTGACTGAGACGAGGCGCGCTTTGAGAAAATCAAACCAGATCGGCTCCTGCGCAAAAGGGGCGAACCCTTCCGTCAGCTCGGAAGCATAGTAAGGGTTGTTATTGTCGAGCTGCTCGGAGATATAGTCGTAAAGAAAGCTCTCAACGTCATGGGCGCAATAATTCGAAATCGCCTTGAACACCTCTTTCGGATCGGCTCCGGAGTCAGTGTTTTCCTCAAGGATTTCAAGAAGATTGGCGAGGCTGTCCTGCACCGGCTCGTCGTTTTCCAGAGCGTCCTGGTCGTAGAGCGAAATGCGTTGGTCCAGCTCGTCGCAGAAAATCGACAGAGACTGTTTCTCGGGGAGCAGACGGCGCCACAGTTCGAACAACACCAAATAGGCCAAGTCCCATTTCTTTTCATCGGCTTCGTCTTCCAGCAGAAGATCGGCAAGCTCTTCCGGCGTGTCGCATTGCTCGGCAAACTGGAAAAACGCCTCTTTGTCGATGGCGATTCCATGCTTTTTCAGCCGCTCGAACAACGTTTTCATCTCGAGGGGGCGTAAATCTTCAAGAGCCCACTTCTCGGCAGAGAACTTCGGGTCTTCCTTGGCGTTGAGGCGAATCAAATTATATAAGGCTTTAGTCTGTAGCATGCCTGCGATTTTAACTAACCCCCGAATTGGGGTCAATTTTAATTTTTATGATTAAAATAAAGATTCGACTTTATTTTCCTCCTTATTTAGAATGCATCGCATGAAAAAAAGATCGTTCCTCCTTTTCGAGATCTTAATTGCTTTTCTGCTCGTCGCTCTCTGCGCCGTCCCTCTTGTGCGGCAGCCTCTCACGCTCTTCCGGACCGAAATGCGCAGCCTGGAACTCCTCGAGCGGGAGCGGCTCGCCGACTGGACTTTTTCCGAGATCAAGGAGAAGCTTCTGAAAAACGAGATCCCCTGGGAAAAAATCCCTTCGAAAGGAAATAAATCGACCGTATTCCGCCTCCCTCCTTCGACCCTCCGCATTCCCGGCTTAGCGCCGAAACAGGTGGAGCGAACCTATACGATTACCTGCCGCGGAGAAAAAACCGGCCTGCAGGACGAGATCTACCGCTCGCTCCGAATCCGGATTGAATTCTCGCCGCCTCTTGACCGCGGCAGCCACTACACTTTCTCTTCTACCGTCCAAAAGCTCCCTTTATCTTGTAATTAATAATTTGAAAGCTGTATAGCTGGGAGAGATATTTGGAGTGCCCATGTCCCATCAGGAAACGTTCCATCCTCATGTCCCAGCAGCGACAGTCATGCGGGAATTGACGCCCCGCTCGGTGATCCTCGGGATGATTTTCGGCTTTTTCTTCGCTGTGGCGAACGCCTATCTGGCGCTGAAAATCGGAACGACGATCTCCGCTTCGATTCCGGCGGCGATCATGTCGATGGCCCTCTTAAGATTTTTTTGCCGGAATGCGACGATCCTCGAAAACAACATCGTTCAAACGATCGCAACAGTCGGCGAGGCTCTTGCTGCGGGCGTGATCTTCACGATCCCTGCGCTGATCCTCCTCGGCGACCGTCCTTCGATCGGCCGGATCTTCCTCCTTTCCGCCCTCGGGGGCGTTCTCGGCATCCTGCTGATGATCCCGATGCGCCGCTTCGTCATTGTCGAAGAACATAAAAAACTCCCCTTCCCGGAAGGAACCGCCTGCGCCGAGATCCTGAAAGCGGGCGAGACAAGCCGCCAGTCGGCGATCATGGCTTCCTGGGGATTCCTCGCGGCAGCCGTTTTCAAGCTTTGCTCGAACGCCCTCTATCTCTGGAACGAAACCGTCACCTGGACGTTCGGATTTTTGCGCAAAGCCGAATTCAGCATCGACGCGACGCCGGCTCTCCTCGGAGTAGGCTACATTATAGGTCCAAGAATCACCGCTCTGATGTTTGCGGGCAGCGCGCTTGCGTGGTGGGGCGTCATCCCCCTCATCATGGTATTCGGCCTCGGAACCAGCCCCGTCTATCCCTCTGCAGTACCGGTGCCGGAGATGAGCGCCGACGACATCTGGAACCACTATGTCCGCTATATCGGCGCTGGGACTCTCGCCGTCGGAGGCATCCTGAGCCTCATAAGAATCATTCCGCTCCTCTACAAAACGCTCCGCGTCAGCTTCAAAGAACTGACAAGCGGATTCCATGAAAGAGCCCACCTTCCCCGCACCGAAAAAGACATCTCCCTCCGCTGGCTTCTTTTGGGAACGCTGGCAATCATCCTGATCCTCTGGCTGTTCCCCGGCCTGCCGATGAATTTCCTCACGATCGTTCTTCTGATCATCCTCGGCTTTTTCTTCGTCGCCGTTACCTCGATTACAGTAGGCCTGGTCGGCTCCAGCTCCAACCCGATGTCGGGGATGGTGATCACCGTTCTCCTCATTACCTGCATCGTTTTCACCCTCCTCAGCTGGACCGAAAGAGCCTATATGATTTCCGCGATGACGATGGGCTGCGTGACAGCGGTTGCGATCGCGATGGCCGGCACCACGGCGCAAGATCTGAAAGCCGGCTACATCCTCGGCGCAACCCCGCGGCTCCAGCAGATCTCCGAAATCATCGGCGTTCTCATCCCCTCGCTGGCGCTCGGCTACGTCGTCTACCTCCTCAATGAAGCCTACGGAATCGGCTCGAAATCGATGCCTGCTCCGCAAGCCACTTTGATGTCGATGGTCGTCGAAGGAGTGATCAGCGGCAACCTCCCCTATACTCTGGTCGCCGTCGGAGCGATGATCGGGCTGGTCATGGCCATGCTTGGGATCCCCGTGCTGCCGTT
>CAYPZU010000025.1:0-2028 GCA_964415395.1 uncultured bacterium | reverse complement strand
CTGCCGTTCGCCCTCGGTGTTTATTTGCCTCTTTCTTTAAGCGCTGCTACTATGGTCGGCGGTCTTGTGAGGGCTTATGTCAACCGCCATACATCCCAGGAGCTCGCTCAGGAGCGGGGCGTTCTTCTGGCATCGGGGCTCGTCGGAGGCGACGCATGCATAGGAATTGCGATCGCATTCCTGACGCTGGCCAAGGTCGTTCCTGCCGAAGCTGCCGCGAAACTCCCCGACTGGGTCAGCTTCGCCGCCTATCTGCTTCTCGCCTTGGGACTCGCTTTCTACGCGATGAAAAAACGGCGCGCGAACGAACCCGGATAAGGGCTTATATCCTCTTCGAAATCCTGATCGGCCTGTCGCTGACTGCGATTTTGCTGACCTATCTCTTTTCGTTTTTCGTCGAAAGCGCCAAACTGGAAAAACGGCTCGATACGGCCCGGACAGAAATCGTCTCGCGCCAGCTCCTCCAAACCCGCCTCCAAACCCTCTTCTCCAATCTGAAAAAAGGCTCCTTCCAAACCACCTTCTACACAAAGCAGTTCCCCAACGAGAAAAATCAGAGCCTGCTCGCTCTTTTCGACAATGGAATCGACCCCGATCCCGCCTTTAGCGGCGCGGTACTCGCCCGGATCTATCTCGACGAGAGCAAAAACCTGAGCCTGGCTCTCTGGCCCGCAGAGAAAGGGAAAAACCATCCCTGGCGCAAAGAGATCCTCCTTTCGAATGTCTCGTCCTACACTTTCGAATTTTTGAAAAAAGAGCGGGAGCCGCCCCTTGAATGGGCAACGAAATGGAAACCCTCTTCCGATATCCCCTCGATCATCCGCCTCTCGATTGTCCAATCGGAAAAGGAGCCTCTCCGCTTCGCCTTCTTCCTTCCCTCTACAGAGCCAATCCCCACCTATTTTAATGGAGGGAAAAAAGGATGAACATTCTCGGCCTCGTCTTTTCCCTCCTCCTGATCCTCTCCTACTCATTCTGGGCAACCTGGGAAAAAAGCACCGGTTCGCGGCGCCTCGGCACTGCCTATCTCGGCCTCCAGAAAATCAATCGAAAATATCTGAACCATTTTGAATCGGAGCTTTACCAGAGCCTCCGCCAAAAGCCTCTAGACAAAACATCCCCCGCCCCATCGGAGCCCTCCGCTCCCAAGGAAGCAAAAATTCCTGCGCTGAACGAACCGTGCGCGCGCCTCAACCTCCTTCCCCTAATCACCGAAGGGCGGGACGAGCATCCGTTCCTCTACGAAACAGCCGCCAAACTCTTCCGCACGTTCTATCAGCCCCTTTTCCAAAACCAGCCCCGCTTCGAATACCGGTTCCTCGACCAGCTCCTCGCCTCAATCAAAACCGCGCTCGAGAAAGAGAGCCCCTTCTCTTTGGAAAAACTCTCCCTGAAAGATGCTTCCCTTCAGCCTCTCTACTACCGGATGCTCCGCGGCACGAAAGAATGGGATCTCTCCAAAGGCACGGGACTGCCGCCGCTCCTCGATTACCTCAAATGCGAGCCTTCTTCGGACAAACTCTGCCTCTTCCATGCCCATCCGGATCTTCTCTCGGTCCTTTTCAATCCCAAAGCCGCAAAACAGCTCTTCCAGAAAATCCACCAGGAAAAAGCCCCCCCTCTCACCAAAGAACTTCTGGAGCAGATCTGCTCCGAAGCGCACATTTTCGCCCTCGACGCGCGCCTCTTCGATCTCCTCGAGCTGGGCCGCCCCTCGCACCAGCCCGATATCGGCCGCGCCTACATCGAAACCGACGAAGCCTCCCATATCTCGCTCCGCAAACGCCTCTATCTCTAAAGAACAGGATGCTCGAGCAAGCCTGGCAGGGATGAGAAATAACAGGATACGGCTCGCGCTGCGAGCCTTTAGGATCAGGCAGGATGGACAGGATTACTCTTTTTACCCGGGCTCAGCCCCAAAATTGGGGCTGGCTGCGCCGCTGCCGCAGCTGCGGACTCCGTCCGCGCCCGGAAGGGGGAGTCGTTTTCTAACCATTTTATTCCTTAAGACTAGAGCAAAGATTATTT
>CAYPZU010000024.1:28857-29392 GCA_964415395.1 uncultured bacterium | reverse complement strand
ATCCTTCTCTTCGGAGAAGAGAGAAAGGGATTTTTTAAAAAATTGAATTCAATGCCCTCATTTTCTATGCTGGTTCTCTTAGGAGGAGAAAATATGGAAGAATTCGTCGCATATCTTGTAAAAAACATGGTGAATCAACCCGACCAGGTCGATATCCGCGCTATGGAAGGCCAAAGCGGCCTCCTCATCGAAATCCGCGTCGCCCCCGAAGATGTGGGCAAAGTAGTCGGCCGGAAAGGGAATGTGATCCGCTCGCTGCGCACACTGGCTATGACCATCGGCGCAAGGCTCGGCCGCAGGATTCATTTAGAAATCATTCAATAAGAGGGTTAACATGGGCGTCGGACTGAAGATCCAACTCGAAGAAATCGAACACCGCGTCATCCTTCGCCTCGACGGGCGGATCGATGCCGCTACGACGCCCATCCTCGAACGGAAAGTGCAGACGCTGATCGACGAGAACCATACCCATCTGCTTTTAGACTTCTCCCAGGTCGACTACTTAAGCAGCGCCGGAATGCGCCTCCTTCTCTCC
>CAYPZU010000024.1:0-28847 GCA_964415395.1 uncultured bacterium | reverse complement strand
CTCCGCTGCAAAAAAGTTAAAAGCCAAAAAAGGGCATTTTATTCTATTCTCATTAGGGGATGAAGTCAGCGAAATCATTAAAATGGCAGGATTCGACAAGATCCTCCATATCTGCCTGAACGAAAAGGAAGCGCTGCAGTTTCATCCTTCGTAGTCTCAAAATTCGCGCTCGAAGCGCGAGGAGAGAATGAATGAAACAGGCGATGCTCGCGCGGGAACCGATCCCGCAAAAACAGAAAATTCCCCCTCAAAACAAGAAAAAGCGCGTTCTTGTTATTGCCGGCCCTACCGCTTCCGGAAAAACCCAGCTTTCTCTTTCTCTGGCGCAGGCGATCGGCGGCGAGATCATCTCGGCCGACTCGATGCAGGTCTATCGGGGAATGGATATCGGCACGGCGAAAGCGACCCCTGAAGAGCGCTCGCTCATCGCCCACCACCTCATTGACATCTGCGATCTCAGCCATACGTTCAACGTCGCCGAATTTTATAAACAGGCGCAGGAGAGCTTCCGCGATATTCTGAGCCGGGATAATGTGCCGATCGTCGCCGGCGGATCCGGATTCTACATTCACGCGCTTCTCTACGGCCCTCCCGCAGGCCCGCCTTCCGTCCCTGAAGTGCGCGAGCAGCTCGAGAGGCAGATGCGCGATCTGGGTCCCGAGGTGCTTTATGAAAGGCTCCAGATGCTCGATCCCGATTATGCAGCGACAATCGGAGAGCAGGACCGGCATAAAATCATCCGGGCGCTTGAGATCATGGCTCTTTCCGAGCGGCGCGTCAGCGACTTCCCCAAACCGAACCAGCTCCAGGAACAGGAATACGATTTCCGCTGTTGGTTTATCTACTATCCCCGCGAAAGGCTCTATTCCCGGATCGAATTGCGCTGCGACGAGATGCTGAGGCAGGGATTTCTCGATGAGGTTAAGGAACTGAAAAAAAACGGCCTTGAGAGCAATCCTTCCGCCGCCCAGGCGATCGGCTACCGGCAGGCCCTTGACTTTCTCGCGACGTCCCAGAGTTCGGCCGACATGGAGTCTTTCGTCTCCGAATTCAAGAAAGCGTCCCGCCACTATGCCAAAAGGCAATTCACCTGGTTCCGCAAGGAGCCCCTTTTCCGCTGGCTCAACATCGACGAGTACCCTCTCGAGCGCCTGAAAGAGCTCATCCTCCAAGATTTTGAACAAGGCGACTAAGCCTCAGTTACTTGTCTCTTAATTCATCGCAAGTTACTTGCTCTTAATGCGTTAAGGATTTATTTAAAATTAATTGTTTTATGGGATAATTGATATAAGTAATTTAAAAAGAGCGCTGTTTTTGGATTCAGTTCGTCCAATTCATTTTAACCTAGCTGTCGCGAACTTGGGGGAAACTCCCGGCTCGATGGATGATAATCCTGCATTTCAGCAGATTGCGGAAGGAGCTTGGGCTGCAATCAGAGAGTTCATCAAGAGCCCTAACGAAACTACTTCTGCGCTTGCGATGATGGGTATAAACAAACTCACCGACTATTTCAACGCAAATGGCATTCCTATCCAGGCGGATAACCCTTTGGCTTATGCTATTTACCAGGATATGCAATCAAATATTCCGGGATGGGGATATACGATCAGCGAGGCTTGCGGCTACCTCGATACGGATGCAGGAAATACGTTCGCTTTCAATCTTGCCGTCATGCAACAGCAAGGATCTTCCCCTCTTGGCACTCTAGCAAATCCATATACGGGCGATCCAGGCTCTGGGTTGGAAAAAGATATTAACGCATTAGGATCTGTTGTTTCTGATAATTCAAATAAATTCATTTTTATGGATTTATACTTACTGCAATATTATCTCTATAATAATGATGGCTCCGATGCGGCTGCTCAAAATATCGCAATAGTGATCAAAGACCTGAATGAGCATATCGTTGAAGCTCACGCGAAAGATGGCTATTTAACCTCTCTTTACGCTCTCTTTCATATACCGATCACAACCGCTTCCGGCACCTCGAATCTCTATCTTTTAGCTTCGAATTATGATCCTTCCAACGCCAGCTCTGTAACCGCGTTCAAGGCAGCTTTGGCTTCTCTGAATGAAGCTGGAGGAAATGGGGGGCAGCTGTACCAAACGGCCTACGTGGCCTATTTGGAAGAAGAGTATGGAAGGGCTCCTCCATTCCCAGTGGTTTTATAACCTTTTCTTTTCGCTCTTAGAAATCGACGAAGGCGTTTGCTGTGAGGCCGTGGAAGAATAAGTTCCCCTGCGTCGGCGCGATCATCGCTGGATTCATGCTGTCGATGAAGCGGTAGAGCATATTCTGCTTCCACCAAACTTGCGCTTCGTATTCAGCCCCGAATCCGTAGGTGATCACTTTGCTCGGTTGGCAGACGCAGTCGCTCCAGACAAGTCCTAAAGAAGCTCCCGCCTGCGGCCGGCAGGTCCAAAACCGGTCTTTCTCTCTGTACGATTCTGTGAAATCGGTTCCTCCGCTTTCATAGAGGTCGGTTTCGTGCCTTCCCACTTTGAAATACGTTGCAAAAAGCGATCCCGAAAGGAGGCCGACGATATCGAGATGGTCCCAAACGCTCCAGCGGGTTTTAAACGCGAAGGAAGGGCCGAGGTTGAATGAGCGGTTATTCATTGCGATCTTGCTGCTCTCCAGATCTAGCGTGGCCAGATCGAGCGTCGTGACGCTGTTTCCGTTTGAGTAGAGGACGTTGAATCTCTGTCTGAGGAGCGCCAGTTTCAGGCCGAAGGAAGGTTCGATCGAAAGAGCGCCGCTTGTGCAGAGGCGGTGTTTGAGCGAAAGATCGAAAAACTGGGAGCGGAGCTTCCATTTCGCTTCCGTGTCGCTCCAGCGGACTCCCAGATTGCTCCCTCGGAATGCGGTCGCGGAAGTCCAGACGGGAAGGATGCCTGATCCTTCCGGAACGATCAGCGCGTTGACGTGGTTTCGCGTCGATTTGAAATAGAGCGAATAGGCGAATTCAAGAGACCAGTTGTCGTGAGGGAGATGGGTGCCGATTCCGAGGCGGAATGCGGGCGTAAAAGCGAAATCGGGCTGATAGATCTGGATCTCTTGATCAAATTGGGTTCCGGTGTTTTTCAGAGCGAATTCAAGCCCTCTTTCTGTTCCTTCCCAGTAGAGAAAGTCGAGGAAGGTGTAGACGTCCGATTGGCAGAGGTTGCTGCAGGGGCTCTGGCAGCTTTTGGCCGCCGGAAGATAGGCGCAGTTTTTGGGGACGCACGCTTCGAGGGGGCTGTCGCAGCATGAATCGAGGGCGTGGAGCGAGGCGGAGGCGGCGAGAAGAAGCAGGAATTTCATATCAATATCCAAAAGTGAAGGCAAGGGTTGCTCCGTGGAGCTGGAGGTCTCCCCGCGGTTGGAATACCTGGTGTATGATCGCTTCGTTCACGAGCATTCCCATTAAGTTCTGTTCCCAAAAGTATTGGAGTTCGTAGTTTGCCTGGAGGCCGAAAGCGTATTGCTTGCGGCAGCCGAAGCAGGCGTCCCACCCAAATCCGAGAGCCGCTTCGAGAACCGGGCGGAAGACCCAGACGCTTTGCTTGAAGAACGAGTCGACGAAGGAGGCCGTTCCGGCAGGAATGCGTTCAGAAACGTCGTAATCGTTTCTGCGGATCTTGAAGCTGCAGAGCGGAAGCGAGCCGGAGAGATTTCCGATGAGCGACCAGCCTTTGCCGAGGCGCCATTTCGAATCGAACCCAAGGCGGGGGCCGATTCCGAGAGCTCTGTTGTGCAGGACGGCTTGCGCGGAGACGAGATGGACGCCGCCTGCCGTAATCCCATCGGAATAGTCTACGCGGAAGCGCTGGTCTGCCGAAAGGAGTTTCAGGCCGCCGTCGAAGCGGATCGAGAGGGCTGGGGTCAAAAAGGGGTGGTACCCCATTTCCAGGTCGATTTCATTCAGATGGAGCTGCCAGGAGCCGCGCGCTTTTCCGTAGAGCTGGAGCGGCGCGGTATTGCCGCTGGGCAGAACCCACAGCGGGAAAAGGCCTGTCGAATCGGCGTTAGGCGACGCATGGGCTGTCCGGGTCGAGTGGGTGTAGAAGTAGGTCCAGCGGGTGCTGAAATCCCATGAGCGGTCTGGGAAAAGGCATCCCAGGTCGATTTTGAACGCGGGTTCCCAGTTGAAGTCGATATCGACGAGTTCTCCGTCGATGTTGACGGACGCCGCAGAGGCTTCCGGAGAATTGTCGAAGGCAAAAGCGAGTCCTTCTTCGCGGGCTTGCCAGGCGAGAAGGCTGACTCCTCCGGTCCAGACAGCCGAGCAGGGAGCGCAGCTTTGGCAGGGCGCTGCCGAGTAGAGCTTGCCAGTTTGTCCCTCAAACTGCTTGCAGGTGCAGGAAGGCGTTTTCAAAGCGCCGGGAGGGCAGCAGTCGGTTCCGAAGAGGAACGAAGAGGCGAGGAAAAGAAAAGCCCATTTCATAGCGGTCCTTTAAAAATCGAACTTCATGGAAGCGGTCAGCCCCTGCATCTGGAGGTCTCCGCGCATATCGAATGTTTCTCCGGGCAGCGATTGGACGTAATTGCGCCGCGCATGGTTGATCGATCCCCAGTATTGGTATTCGTAGCCTACGGTGAAATTCATGTGCGTATTGCAGAAGCAGCCGGCCCAATCGAATCCGAGCATCGCGCCGAGAACGGGGGTGAGTTCGCGGAACGATTCTTCCAATTCCATTGAAGCTTGAGAGAGTTGTTCCGCCGGTTCCGAAATCGAGTCTGTATATTCATGATGGAGATTGTAGAAGGAGCAAAGGAGGGAAAGGTCTCCGTTTGCAATCAGGCGGAATCCCCAGGCGAGATTCCATCTCGTTTCGATGCCTGCTTTCGGACCGATGCCCCACTGGCCGCTGGTGAAGGCGAACCGGCTCGAATTCATCTGGAACGTATTGGGGGATACTGTTGGAAAATTGATGTAAAAGCCGTCGACGGAGTTTCCGTTGGAATAATCTGCGTGGTAGCGCTGCCGGATCCAGGCCGCCTTGGCGCCTGCAAAGAGCCGGGTGGGCAATGAGCCGTTCGGGAAAAAGAGGCGTCCGAAGCTGGCGTCGATCGAATTGAGAAACATCTTCCAGTTTCCGGCCGCGGAGCGGTAGCGGATAGGATCGCCCTGATTGCCGCCAAGGACGCGGAAAAACGGGTAGCGCCAGAGCGGAATCACGCCGATGCCGGCGGGAGCGATTTGGGAGGCGACATGCTTTTTCAGGCTGGTGAATTCATCGTGGTAGTAGGTCCAGCCCGCCTGGACGTCCCATTCATCGTAGGGAAGGTAGCCGCCCGCCTGGATCTTGAATCCGGGGCGCCAGGCAAAATCAGGGAAATAGATTTTTTGGTTGAAGGTTTGAACCGCGTTCCCGGGCGTGTTGGGAAGGAACGATTTACCGGCGAATTCGAGGCCCCATAATTTGGCCTGCCAGAGGAGAAAAGAGGCTGAAACAGTGTAGGGTTTTTCAGGGGCAGGGCAGGGGCGGGCCGACGCGAGCAGAGCCCGATCCGGGCATCGGGGCGGCTGAGGAGCCTCAGGCTTTTTTTCTTTTCCCCAGGCAGAGAGGAAAAGCGGGGCGGACAGGGCGAAAAGGAGCAGACTTCGGCGCATGCGGAAACTCCCAAAAATACCTTGATAAACCACGGAATAAAAAACTGCAAATGGAAAAGTCGTTGAACCTGAGGAAAATCCTTCCATGAAAAGCGGAGTTCGACTAAATTGCTTCTTGCATTCTATATTTTTTTGGCTAAGGCAATCATTATGACATCTTCTTCCGATCCATCGTCCGATATCGAATCCTCTCCAGAATCTGAACCTCAGGCGGAAAGCCGCGAAAAAATGACGCCTCTTTTCAAAGAGTTCGTCGAAAAGGTGGAGTCTCTGCCGACTCCGGAGGAAAAGATCGCTCATGGACTCGGATTTATGCGCAGCTCGATCTCCCAGGAAGGGAGCCCGAGATTCCGCGAATTCTGGGAAGCGCGGCGGATGATCCTTCCGTTCTTCAAAGAAAATCTCAATCCTGCGATCCGCTCCAAGCTTTGGGGCGAATATGTCGAGCTGACGGTGGAAGCCCGCCGCTTGAAGCAGATCCTCGAAGAGCAGAGCGCTTTTGCGATGGAGCAGATCGACCTCGCCATTCAGGCGATGGAAGGGGAGTTGGCCAATTTTGCCGCCCTTCTCGAGCAGGCGGGAGATATCTCGTTCGCCGGATCGCAGACGATTCAGCAGAAATCGGATCACTATAATCAGATTCAGCGCGAGCTGAATCTCCTCAATACCCTCGCCAGCCGCCTCAACGGCCTGAGAAAAGAGATCATCAAGACCGACATGCGGATCCGCTTCAAGTCGAAATTCTTCAAGCGCCTCTCCGAACTCGGCGACCGGATTTTCCCAAAACGGAAGGAATTGATCGAAGCGATCAGCTCCGAGTTCGAAAAAGACGTCGAGCAGTTCGTTTCGAAGCATTTCAAAGGCGATGAGATTGTCGGAGCTCCTTATTTCGCTCTGCGCGAAGAGATCAAGGCTCTGCAGGGAATGGCTAAACTGATCACCTTGAGCAGCGGAGCGTTCAGCCGCACCCGCCTCAAGCTCAGCGAATGCTGGGATAAAGTGAAGGTTCTTGAGAAAGAGCATAAAAAAGAAGTTCTCCAGAAGAAGCAAGCCTCTTCCGAGCAAAGACTGTCGATCCAGGCAAAGATCGACGAGCTGAAGGGTAGATCCGCCGAGATGGATCTCCGCGCTGTCGAAAAAGAAATCGACGAGATCCAGAAAGAGATGCGCGCCGTTCCGCTTCATCGCGACGACGTGTGGGCTCTCCGCGACGAACTTTCCAAAATCCGCGCCCCGCATGTAGCGGCGCAAGAGCAGAAAGCGCGGGAACTGGAAGAAGCCGAGAAAGAAAAGCTCCGGATGAAGAGAGAGAGAGTTACGGCTGTCAAAGACCGGATGTCCCGCCTCTCCAAAGAAGGCGAAGCGATGGATCTCGAAGCGCTGTTGGTCGCCTTTGCTGAAATCGAAGGAGAAATCAACGGCCTTGAAATCTCGAAGATCGAAAAAAATCAGATCGAGAGACAGCTGCGTCCGCTGAAAGATCTGATCGCCGACAAGAAAGAGCATTCGCTTCTGAACTTGAGCGA
Organism: uncultured bacterium; assembly: GCA_964415395.1. Classification (GTDB taxonomy): domain Bacteria; phylum Chlamydiota; class Chlamydiia; order Chlamydiales; family SM23-39; genus CAYPZU01. The sequence continues at coordinate 21,724 of CAYPZU010000024.1, read as the reverse complement.
CGACGAAAAGAAAACGCTCGAAAACCTCAAGACCGTTCTGAAGCAGAAAAAAGAGCGCCGCCAGGAGATCAAGCAGCAGCTGGAATCGTACCGAAAATCTTTGGGCGGATCGGGCCTCGACTTTGAAAAGGCGATGCAGGTTCAGGAGTTGGTCGAGCAAGAGAAAGAGCGGCTTGAAAAGGCGAATGCCGGCATCGAAGAGATCGAACAGAAAATCGCTGAACTTGAAGGTTAACGGCCATTTTCCAGATTTTTGATCTCGACCGGACGTTCATCGAGAGTAATTCAAGCTACGCATACTATTTTCATCTTCTTCGGAAAGGGAGGCTCTCGTGGGCGACGCTCGCAAAAATCCTCCCTCTCTATTTTCGGGCCGCTTTCGGCACGGTTTCTCTCCGCGAACTCCATCGAAAAGTATTTTCCGCAACGATGAAAGGGAAGTCCCTTTCGATTTTCGAAAGCGAAGTCGATTCGTTTCTCGACCGCTTCCTCCCTTCCCGCATCGACCCCCGGATCCACTTTCGTTTTCTCCAGGCAAAAAAAAGAGGGGAGCGAACGTATTTGCTCTCCAGCGCGCCCGCTTTCCTCGTATCGAAAATCGCCGCCCGGCTCGGGTTCGATCTTTGGCAGGGAACTGAATATTGCGTTGACAAAGAGGGGCGCTTGTGCGAAATTTCAACGCTAATTGACGGCGAGGCCAAGCTCGCGTGCGCCAAAAGTCATTCCGACGGGGAAGCTGTGGTCTATTCTGATAGCCATGACGACCTCCCTCTTTTTGAATGGGCGGCTGAGGCGGTTGTCGTCCGTCCAAGGCGTCGGCTCCGGAAAATAGCTGAGGAGAGAAACTGGGAGATTTTATGAGTGCTGCACGTGTCGAAGCTCTTCGCATCATCGGAAAAAGGAATCGGATTCCGCAGCCTCAGCCCAGCAAGCATTCAGCCCAGTTCGCCTCCCGCGTCTTCAATCGCCGCGTCATGGAAGAGATGCTTCCCCGAAGAGCCTATCTCAACCTTCTCAACGCTATGGAAGGGAGGGAAAGGCTCGATTCCGATCAGGCCGACGCCATCGCCGAAGCTCTGAAAGATTGGGCGGTCAAAAATGGCGCGACCCATTTCACCCACTGGTTCCAACCCCTGACAGGCGCTTCCGCTGAAAAGCACGACTCTTTTATCGCCTGGGCGGAAAAAGGGCGAGTCATCGAGCGGTTCCGCGGCCAAGAATTGCTTCGCGGCGAGCCCGACGCCTCTTCGTTTCCTTCCGGAGGGCTCCGAGCGACTCATGAAGCGCGCGGCTATACCGCCTGGGATCCTGCATCGCCTCCCTTTCTTTGGGAAGGGGCGGAAGGGCTGACCCTTTGCATTCCCTCGGTCTTTTTTTCCTGGAAAGGCTCGCCTCTCGACCATAAAATCCCGCTCCTCCGCTCGGATGAGAAGCTCAACAAAGCAGCTCTCCGCCTTCTCTCGCTTTGCCAGGTCTCCGCAGAAAAAGTCTTTTCGACTCTCGGCGCCGAGCAGGAATATTTCGCCGTGGATCGGAATCTCTTTCTCCTTCGTCCCGACCTTCTCCTGGCAGGCCGCACCGTATTCGGGATGAAACCCTCGAAGGGGCAGGAGCTGGAAGACCACTATTTTGGTTCCGTCAAGGATCGGGTCATGGCGTTCATGCGCGACTTCGAAGATGCGGCGGTCCGCCTCGGCATCCCTGTCAAAACAAGGCACAATGAAGTCGCCCCGGCGCAGCACGAGATCGCTCCGCTCTTTGAAAAAGCGTCCCTCGCCGTCGATCACAACCTCCTTTTAATGGAACTGATGCGGCAGACCGCAGCCAAGCACGGCCTGGCCTGCCTCCTCCATGAAAAACCGTTTGCTTTCATCAACGGATCGGGGAAACACAACAACTGGTCGCTGGCCACCGACGCCGGCCTCAACCTCCTCGACCCTAAAGAAAGCAGCCTGGTGTTTCTGATTCTTTTGACCGCCATTCTCCGCGGCGTCCATGAACACGCCGGCCTTCTGCGCGCTGCGATCGCATCGGCAGGAAACGACCATCGGCTCGGCGGCAACGAAGCTCCTCCTACGATCCTTTCGGTCTATCTCGGAGAAGCCCTTGAAGGGATTGTTCGAAAGGTCCTCCATGGAAAAAATGAACCGGCTGCGGTGCGCGAGATCGATCTCGGCCTCTCCCATCTCCCGGCCCATGAAGCCGATCCTGCCGACAGGAACCGCACCTCCTTCTTCGCGTTCACAGGCAATAAGTTCGAATTTAGGGCCGTTGGCTCATCCGCGCACTGCGGATTCCCGATTTCTGCCATCAACGCGATTGTCGCCGACAGTCTCCAGCTGATCCTCGACGAGATCGCCGATGCGGTGAAAGACCGCGTCCTTTCGCAGGAAAAACTGTTTGAAGCCGCTCTCCCCGTCCTCCGCAAACATCTGAAGGCCGCCGAACCGGTTCTTTTCAATGGAAATGGTTATTCGCCTGAATGGATCGAAGAAGCGGAAAAGAGGGGATTGCCCAACATCCGCCGCAGCTTCGATGCGTTCGCCCAGCTGACGGAGAAGAAAAACATCCGCGTCTTCGAAGGAATCCTCACGGAGGAAGAACTCCATAGCCGCTACGAGATCCTTGTCGAACAGTACGTTAAGACGATGAACATCGAAGCGAACCTGATGTCCGAGCTGTTCCGCACCCAGATCCTCCCTGCGGCGCTTCAGGATCAGAAAAAGCGGGCCGAGTCGCTCATCTCCATCAGGGAAGCTGGGATTGTCCATGGGCCGCAGCAGGCCGATTCGCTCTCCGAGCTGTCTCTGGCCATCGATCAGGCGTTCGACGCAATAGAACAGGTGGAAACCGCTCAAAAGCAGTCGCTCGAGCTGGGATGGGAAGCGAAGGGAAAGCTGTTCTCTGAGATCGCAGGCCCTAAAATGGAAGAGGCGAGGAAGGCTGTCGACCGCCTCGAATCGCTGATGGACAACGCCCTTTGGCCTTTGCCGAAATACCGGGAACTTCTCTTCTGCCTATGAAAAAATCCGTCGGCCTTTTCGGAGGCTCGTTCGATCCGATCCACTTCGGCCATATCAACCTGGCGATCCAGCTTATGGAAATCCATCAGCTTGACGAAGTGATCTGGATGCCGGCCTATTGTTCTCCGTTTAAGACCTCCACCCCGCCTCACGCATCGCCCGAAGACCGGGCGGCCATGCTGAAGGCGGCCCTCGAAGGGATCCCCCGGTTCCGCATCTCAACCCTTGAGATTGAACGGAATGGCCCCTCCTATACCATCGACACGGTCCGCGCCCTCTCCTCTGAGAACGCCTCGCTCCGCCTTCTCCTCTCCGAAGAGGCGGCAGCCCATTTCAACCAGTGGAAAGAGGCGGGCGAACTGCTCCGCCTCGCCCCGCCCCTCATCGGAGGACGCCGCGCCGGCGCCCCCTCGAACCTCTCCGACTCCCTCAAGAAAGCCTTCACCCCGACCCGCATCCTTGAGATCTCGAGCACCGAGGTTCGGGAGCGGCTGAAGAAAAAACTCTACTGCGGCCATTTAATCCCTGCGAAAGCCCTGGACTACATCCACCTGCATCATTTATATTCTATGCCATAACTTTTTCGCCTTTGCGAAAAATCCCAAACTTTTTATTTTGCAGATTATGGCAGACACCTCTCTCGACACCTTAAACACCATCGCCCAAGTCATCTACGACAAGAAGGGTTTCAATATCTTAGCCCTTGACGTTCAGGGGATGTCTTCGATTACCGACTACCTCATCATCGCGGAAGGGAATGTCGATCGGCACGTCACCTCGATTGCGAAGGCGATTATCGACGAGATGTCCGAAAAAGGAGAAGAGCCGATTCACGCCGAAGGGCTGAAGACCGGCGATTGGGCTGTCCTCGATTACGGCGATGTGACCGTGCATATCTTTATGCCCGGGCTGCGCCAGCGCTACTCTCTCGAACGGCTTTGGGGCGACTCCAAAATCGTCGATCTCGATATCGACGTTTCCAAGCCCGCCATCGGCCAGTCGAAAAACTAAATATTAAATAGATAGTAAATGCCCCGATCCTTTGTCGGGATGCTCCGCCCCCGCCCCCAGGGGGCTGACTACGGCTTAGGAGATCGGACTTCGTCCTATCGCATGCTCGTCGCTCGCCGTGCAAAGCACTGTCTTCGCTCCTTCTCTGCGATTCTCCGTTGCCGCGCGCAGCCAAGGGCTGCAATGCCGCTCCCCAACGGAGTTGGGGCCCCTCCTGGCATTGCAGAACCGCCTTGTTATCAGCTTGTTGCTGATTGTTGTTGGTCTTGCGATTGGAGGCCAGACCATGTACGCCAGTCTGTTTTTTATTTCGTTCCAATAGGAGTGGAAATTGGGGGTTGCCGGGACCGGCTGTTTTTTGGTATGATATCCTCACTTGGAAGATAATTTTATATATAAGGATTTATTGAGGAATGCATGGCGCGTAAACGGATTGTTGTAACAGGAATGGGACTCGTCTCCTGCTTCGGGACCGATGTGGAACATTTCTATGAACAGCTCCTGGCAGGGAAAAGCGGGATCGTTCCTATAGAGGGATTCCCCGTTGAAGACTATCCCACCCGTTTCGCAGGCTGCATCCGGAATTTCGACGCTGGCGACTACATGGAAAAGAAACAGGCCCGCCGAGTCGACCCCTTCATCCGCTATACGATGGTCGCAGGGAAAAAAGCGCTCGAGCACGCCGGACTGAATTCGGAAGCGAGAGAGAAGCTCGATGGAATGCGCTGCGGCGTGATCATCGGCTCAGGCATGGGCGGCATGTCGATTTTCTACGACGGCGTCGAGACGATTTTATCTAAGACGTACCGGAGGCTGACTCCGTTTTTCGTCCCCTATATCATCACCAACATGGGCGGAGCCCTGCTCGCCATCGACATCGGCTTCAAAGGCCCGAACTACTCGATCTCCACTGCCTGCGCCACCTCGAATTATTGCATTCACGCGGCAGCCGAACAGATCCAGCAGGGGAAAGCCGATCTGATGCTCTGCGGAGGCGCGGAAGCCCCGATCACGCCGATCGGCCTGGCCGGATTCGTGGCGATCAAAGCTCTATCGACCCGCAACGACGACCCGACGAAAGCGTCGAGGCCCTGGGACCAGGCGCGCGACGGTTTCGTGATGGGAGAGGGCGCAGGCGTCCTCGTTTTAGAATCGCTGGAGCATGCCCTGGCAAGGGGAGCCCCGATTCTCGCTGAATATCTGGGCGGTTCGATCAACTGCGACGCCCACCACATGACCGACCCGAGAGCAGACGGCGAAGTCGTCGCCGGATGCATGGAAGACGCGATTGCTTCTGCCGGAATCTCGAAGGAGTCGATCAACTATATCAACGCCCACGGAACATCGACCCAGGCGGGAGATTTGTGCGAGATCGCTGCGATCCGGAGAGTCTTTGGAGACCACGCGAAGAAGCTGAAAATCAACAGCACCAAGTCGATGACGGGCCACTGCCTCGGCGCCGCCGGCGGGATCGAGGCGATCGCCACGATCCAGGCGATCCGCAAAGGAAAAATCCACCCGACGATCAACCTCGAGAATCCCGAGCCGGCCGTAGGCGATCTGGATCTCGTGGCGAACACTGCGCAAGACCATCAGGTTCAGGCCGCCCTCTCCAACTCGTTTGGATTCGGAGGCCATAACTCGACCTTGATTTTCGCCCCATACCGTTCATAAGGGGGCGGAAATGGAAAAAGAAGAATCGTTCGGCGTCATTGCCCTGTCTAAAGCGCGCGGCCGCTGGGAAGTATTTTTGATCCAGCACTCGCGCGGACGCTATTGGGGCTTTCCAAAGGGGCACGGCGAGCCGAATGAAACCGCCGAACAATCGGCTTTTCGCGAATTGAAAGAAGAGACCAATCTCGACTTCATCCGCTACCTGCAGAAAGAACCTCTTGTCGAACAGTACTACTTCATGAAAGAGGGGCGGCGCGTCTCCAAGAAAGTCACCTATTTCGTCGCTGAAGTAGGAGGAGAGGTGAAGCTGCAGGAAGAAGAGATTCAAAACGGAATTTGGGTTCCTTTTCCCGATGCGCTGGACAAAGTGACTCACGCGGAAGGCAGATCCATTCTCTCTCAAGTGGAAAAAATCCTCCCCAGAATTTAGGGTATGCTGACAAGGATCAAGAGGCTGTTCGAAAAACCGAGAGCGGAGCATCCTCCCTTCGGGAAGATCGAGGTCTTCTCCCGCCATTGCTTTTTCTCTGCGGCGAGCCGTCATAAAAAAAGGCACTCCTCGTTCAGCCGCGAACTCTGCTGCAGGAACCTGATCGATACGATCGATCTCAAGAAAGCCAATCTCACTTTTTTCCTCGATGTCGCAAAGGGGAGCGACCATTTCCTGAAAAGCGAGAACAGATTTCCCGTCGCCCTGTGCAACGCCGGTTGCGAAGCCGTTTCTTTTCTCCAGCTCCTCGATCTGGTCGAAAAGCGGAATTTCCATCCCGAAACAATCCTCTATTTCGTCGAAGACGATTACCTTCACCGCCCCGGCTGGACCGACGTCCTTTTGGAGGGGATGCAGATCCCGGGCGTCGACTACGCGACCCTCTACGACCACCGGGACAAATATTTTTTCCCCATGTATAAAAACCTCGCTTCCCGAGTGTTTGCCACTGCATCGTGCCATTGGAGAACCGTCCCGTCGACCACCCATACATTCGCCGTCCGGGCCAAAACGCTCATGAAGGATCTCCCGATCCACCAGCGGTTTTCCCGGGGCCGCCAGATCAGCGCCGATCACGAAAAGTTTTGCTTTTTGCAAAAACAAGGAGCTATGCTGGTCTCTTCGATACCCGGCTGGTCGACCCACGCCGAGCCCGAATTTGCCTCTCCCTGCATCGATTGGGAGAATTTGATGATGTCCTATAGATAAGGAGCTTCCTATGTCCACCCTTTATTCCCTCGTTTCAGAAACTTCCCCCAAACAGGCGCTGGTTAGGGACGCCGCTCTCGTCGTCCTCTCGAGCTTTTTGATCGGCCTTTTCGCCCACGTCTCGATCCCGCTGCCGTTCACTCCTGTGCCGATCGCGACCCAGAGCCTCTTCGTCCTTCTCCTCTCCGTCCTCCTCGGGCCGAAGCGGGGAGCCGCAGCCGTTCTCCTGTTCCTTTGCCAGGGAGCCGCAGGCCTTCCGGTCTTTGCCGGCGGCGCAGCGGGCCTTGCGAAACTGGCTGGTCCTACAGGCGGCTACCTGATCGGCTATATCGCTGCAGCGTATATTACGGGCGCGCTCGCCGAACGGAAGCGGACGCTCCTCAACGCCTCTCTCGCTATGGCAGCCGGCAGCGCAGCGATTTACCTGCTCGGCGCGAGCTACCTCGCGACCTTCGTCGGCCTCAAGAAGGCTTTCCTTCTCGGCGTAGCTCCCTTCCTGCTCGGGGATGCTCTCAAGGTGCTCGCTTCCGCGCGCATCCTCCGCTTCCTCAAGTGGGCCTAAAAGAGTCAGCAGCCGCAGATTCAGTCTGCGGCTGATCTTTTCTTCTTGCTTTCAACGGAATTTTTGAGAAAAATCACGCTTTGGGATTATGAGCAGACTTGTCCTTTTTCTTTTCTCGATCGGCGTGGCGTTCTTCGGAGGGTTCGAAGCGGCGCGCTGGAATCCGTTCAAAGGAACCGGGCCGAAAGGGGATGGGGAAAAGATGCTCGGAACGGGTTTTTCTCCGACTCCCTATCCTGTAAAAAACAAGAATTTCACTGTCGTCGTCGTGGGCTATAATAATGGAGCCTACGTCCAAAAGACGCTCGATTCGCTCTTCCGTCAAAATTACAGCCAGTTCCGCCTCGTTTACATCGACGACGCATCGAACGACGGAAGCTTCGAGCTGGCGCGCGATCTGATTTACGATAGCGATTTCATGCTCGAGACAACCGTGGTTCGCAACGAAGAGCGGCTTGGGGTTTTGGCAAATCTCGTCCGGGCCGTCGAAGGCTGCCCCGATGAGGAGATCGTCGTCGTTTTGGAAGGGGAAGATTGGCTCGCCCATGAATGGGTCTTGCAGCGGCTCAACGCCTACTATGCCGATCCCGACCTGTGGCTCACCTATGGACAGTCGCGCGAATTTCCTACCTTTGGATTGGGAAATGCGAAGCCGATCCCGGAAGCTGCGTGGAAAGAAAGAGGATTCCGGGGCCAGCCGTTTGTTCCAGGCCATTTGCGGACGTTTTACGTGGGGCTATTTAAGAAAATCAAAGAATCGGATCTGATTTATCAGGGAAAATTCCTTCCCGCCTGTTCCGATCTCGCCTACATGCTCCCGATGCTTGAAATGGCGAAAGACCATTTCCAGTGCATCCCCGAAACGCTTTATATCGCCAACGCCTTTGCGCAGAAGCAGGAAGAAAAAGAACTCCAGATGAAATGCGAACGGTTCATCCGGAGCCTCAACCCCTACTCCTCTCTTGCGGCGCTTGAGCTGAAAGCAGAATCTCCAGAGGAATCCCCATGAAGCGGCTCATTTGGTTCGCCTTTCTTTTCGCCGCTGCGCTCTTTGGATTCTGGACGGGCAAAAAACCTGCGCCCAAAAAAGAAAAGACGATCCTCTATTCAAACGTTTTTCCCGGAAGGGACTTTCCTTTAACGGAGCATAAATCGTTTGCGGTCGTGATCCACGCCTACAACGACAGCCTCTGGTGCGAAAGGGCTTTGCGCTCCGTCTTTGAACAGGACCATGATTATTGCCGCGTCATCTTCATCGACGACGGCTCTGCCGACGGCACCTTTGAAAAGGCGCAGAAATTCGTCGTCGAGAATCAGCAGGAGCACCGCGTCATTTTGATGCGCAACGAGAGCCGCCAGGGAGCTGCCGGATGCCTCTACCGCGCTGTCGACAGCTGCCTGGACCGGGAGATTGTCGTTCCGCTAGAGGGCAGGGAGTGGTTCGCCCATCCCCAGATCCTCTCCAGGCTGAATCAGCTCTATCAAAATCCCGATCTCTGGATCGCATTCGGCCAAACGGTCCGCTACCCCGATTATGAAATCGGAAATCCGCCCCAGTTCGAAAGGGAAACCGTCGAGCTCCAGGGGTTCGGCGTCTTCGACCTTTCCTCTCCCTGTTCGTTCTACGCCGGGATCTTTAAACAGATCCAGCTGCAGGATCTCTTCTGCAAGGGAACCTTCGCCCGCGAAAAACAGCGGTATGCCGAACCCCTTCTGGAACTTTCAGGCGGCAGAGTCCGCTCCGTCATGGAGCCGTTTGTTTTCTCAAGCTGCTTGCGGCAGCGGGGGGAATCAAGCGGCCAAACGCAATACAAGCCTTTAGCTTCTTTCCCCAAACCGCGCGAGAGCAATAGCAAGGCGGAGCTCGTCCTCTTCTCCCACAACCGGCCCCTGCAGCTCTACGCCTGTCTCGAGTCGATCGAAAAATTTTTGACTGGATACGAGAAGATTTCCGTTCTCGTCCGGGCGGGAAATCCCGAATTTGCGGCTGCCTATGAAGCAGTGAGAACCGCTTTCCCCAAAGTCCGTTTCGCCGCGCAGCCGGAAAAAGAGTTCAAGGCCTCCGTTCTGAGGCTCGTCTTCGAAAATTCTTCTGATTATGTTCTCTTCGGGGGCGACGATCTTGTCGTAAAAGATTTCGCCGATCTCAAAGTCTGCATGGAGATGCTTGAAAAAACAGGCGCCTACGCCTTCTATCTCCGCCAGGGGAAAAATATCCGCCATTCTTCCCAGTTCGGCAAAGATGTGGAAACGCCTCCCAGCGCGCCTCTTTCCCATGGCGTGTTCGCCTGGGATCTGGGGGCGGGACAAGCCGAGTGGGGGCTTCCCCACGGGTTCGACCTGACGCTCTATCGAAAATCGGATCTGCGTGAGTCGTTTGAAAAGCTCGATTATAAGAATCCCGGCCTTCTTGAATACGGCTGGGCGCAGGCAGCAAAACCGGACAAAACTCTAGGGCTTTACTTCGAGCAATCGAAAGTGATCCATCTTCCTTTGAACGGAATCGGATCCACGGAATCATCCCAGGGGAGTTTTCTGACGCCGGAAGAGCTGCTTTTGAAATTCAACGAGGGGCTCAAGATCGACATCGAACCCCTTTACAAAGTAGAGAACGCTTCCCCCCATCACGAAGCCATCCCCGAATTCATCGCAAGATGATTAAGGATCAAAAGGATCGCTGCGGGGAAGTTTGCGCAGTTGCGCCGAGAATTCTTTTTCGGTCATAGTACCTATCGCTACATCGTTTGCATCTCCTGATGTGCTCGCGACTACCCTTGCGCTGCTCGGTTTCTCTTCGGCCTTAGGAAGTCCCCCCCTGCCGTTTGATTTGCGTAAAAAGTCTGTCGTTTTTTTAGTCGTCACTTGAAGATGAGGCCTGGAAAATGAATCTGTCTTTCCCCTCACTTTCGTTAAGTCTGCAGATGGCTTGGTGGTGCGATTGGGCTTGTCTGTGGGGCCTATGCCGCGTGAGCCAGGTCCTTCAATTCGTGACATAAAATCCTCCTCAAATAGATCTAAAGAAATTCCTATGTATAAGGAATGTCTGGAATTAAGTCCAGCTACGCCTTGTTAGGCGCTAATGTGAAATGGGATGCGCTCTCGATCGCCTGGCGGGCGTCGTTCATCGCGCGGGCGACAAAATTGCGTAGCGATACGGCGGGAGATAGGGGAGAGGTCGATTCTGGAAAGTTCCGGGAAGGCTCTGCGCCAGCTGCTGCTGGAGGGGAGAGCTCCTGGCTCCGGAAAGATTGGATTGTTGAAATTCCGTTCATCTTTGTTTTGTTTTTAGTTTGCCGTTACGGTAATCATATCACAATTTGCTTTGAATTTCAATTATGTTTACTTTCTTTGTTTTGCAATTCGCTGGTTGTCAGTGGTTTGCGGAGAATCGTCAATCTATCCCATTAAGAAATAGAGGTTTGCGGATTGTTGATTTTGGGTGGAAAACGCTGGCCTAAAACCCCTTGCAAAGATAAAAATAGAGGCAAATTTTAGAGGATCGATGCCGAAGCTGTTTTGGGAGTTTGTTGGATTTCTGCTGCGCGCTGTCATCTCCTTGCGCTATCGCGTTGAATACCGCGGCCTGGAAAAGCTGAACACTGAGCATTTCAACAAAAAAGGGGGGATCCTCTTTTTGCCGAACCATCCGGCTCATATGGATCCGTTTATGATTTACGCCCGGCTTTGGCCCCGCTTCCGGATGCAGCCTCTGGTCGTCGAGTATATTTTCCGCAATCCGCTCCTCAAACCGATCATGCAGATCAGCGACGCCATGCCGGTGCCGAATCTCGACGTGAACGTGAATCAGCTGAAGGTCAAAAAGGCGCAGGATGCGATCCAGCGGATCGCCGACGGCTTGAAACAGGGGAAAAACTTCCTCCTTTATCCAGCGGGCAGTTTGAAAAGCAGCGGCCGCGAGTCGGTGGGGGGAGCCTCCGGAGCCCACGCTCTCTCGCAGGAGTGCAAAGAGGCGAACATCGTACTCATCCGCACGACGGGACTTTGGGGCAGCAGTTTTTCCAGGGCTTATTTAGGCAGAACGCCTCCTGTGGGCGCCGCTCTCTGGTTTGGTTTCTGCGTCCTGATGAAAAACCTCCTCTTTTTCGCGCCCCGCCGCAAAGTCCTCATCGAAATCGAACCGAATCCTCCCGGTCTGCCGCGAGAGGGGAGCCGCCTTGAATTCAACCGCTTCCTCGATGCCTGGTACAACCAATATCTAACCGACCAGGGCCGAGTCGAAGAGGAGCCTGCAACGCGCGTTTCGTATGCGTTCTGGCGGAAAGACTTGAAAGAACTCTATCAGCCGAAACGGAAGAGAAAAGGGGAGGGGGGCGTCGAAATTTCCGAAGAAGTGCAATCGAAAGTAGCCGCGGAAATCCAGAAGATCCTCAATAACCCTGCGCAGGAAATACGACCCGAGATGAGCCTGGCTCAGGATCTGGGGATGGACTCTCTGAATATCGCCGAGCTGATCGCCTTCCTTTCCAAAAAATATGATGTGGGGGAAATCCATCCCGAAGATCTCGACACAGTCCAAGACGCTCTGGAACTCGCTTCAGGAGCCTCTTCAGACAAGGACCGGGTCAATAACGGGCCGTCCCTGTTCTCCTGGCCGGCCGAAGAGGCCCGTCCCGAGCCCTGCATTCCTGCCGGGGCTACCATTCCCGAAGCGTTTTTGTCCCGCTGCGATTCGATGGGAAACCGGCTCGCCTGCGCGGACGACCTTGTCGGCGTCCTTTCCTATAAGAAGATGAAAAAATCGATCCTCGTCCTGGCCCAATATTTCCGGACCTTCCCGGAGGAGAGGGTCGCCGTCCTCCTCCCGGCTTCCGCGGGCGCCTATATCGTCATTCTCGCTTTGCAGATGGCGGGCAAAACGCCGGTGATGCTCAATTGGACGCTGGGACCCCGCTACCTTGAAGAAATGATGCGGCTCACTGGAGCTAAGAGGGTGCTTACTTCATGGCGGTTTTTGGACCGGGCCTCCCACATCGATCTCGGCCAGCTCGTAGACCAGCTTCTCCTTCTCGAGGATGTGCGCGCCAGCCTTTCGCTCAAGATGAAGCTCCGCGGAGTCTTCCTGTCGTTCCTATCGAAAAAGGCGGTTTTAAAAGCCCAAGGGCTGACCCGGCTTCAGGGAGACTCTCCTGCCGTCATTCTCTTTACCAGCGGCACCGAAGCGGCTCCTAAGGCAGTGCCCCTTACGTACAAAAACATCCTCTCCAACCAAAGCTCCGCCATTCAGGGGGTCTGCTTCAAATCGACCGATGTTCTCTATGGCATTCTGCCTCCATTCCACTCGTTCGGCTTTTCCGTGACGGGAATCTTTCCGCTTTTGATTGGGATGAAAGTCGCATTCTATCCCGATCCAACAGACAGCTTTGCCCTCGCCGAAGGGGTCAAAAGGTGGAATGTCTCGATTTTCTGCAGCGCGCCCAGCTTCCTCAAAGGGCTTTTCGCTGCTGAAAAAGGAGACGACTTGAAATCGATCCGGATGTTTGTCACTGGCGCAGAAAAAGCCTCTGCTGAACTCGTTGCCCGGGCTACAAAACGCGGGGCTGTTTTCATTGAAGGGTATGGGATCACCGAATGCTCTCCCATTTTGACGATGACCCGCGAAGGGCTCCCCTTGAAAGGCGTAGGCCAGCCCTTGCCGGGAGTCGATGTCTGCACCATCCATCCCGAAACCGGGGCATTGCTTCCCCCCGGGGCCGCGGGTGAGCTCTGCTTCCGGGGGCCCAACGTTTTCAACGGGTATCTCGGCTCGCCCCGCAACCCGTTTATCGAAATCGAGGGAAAACAGTGGTATCGCTCGGGCGATATTGGAATGATCGACAGCGAAGGCTTTTTGATCCTCACCGGCCGCCTCAAGCGGTTCACCAAGATCGGCGGCGAGATGATCAGCCTGGGCGCTGTCGAAGAGGTGCTCATCAAAGAACTTTTGCAGGAAGGAAAGATCAAGAGCGACCTTCCATCTCTCGCAATTTTGGCGGACGAGCGCAATCCCGAGAAATCGCAGCTTGTTCTCTTTTCGACCGCTGCGATCGACCGCGACCACTGCAATGAGATTCTGAACCGCGCTGGATTCAGCCGGCTCATCAAAATCTCAGCCGTTTATCGAATCGAAGAAATCCCCATGATGGGAACTGGAAAAACCGACTACCGAACCTTGCAGGCTCAAATCAAATGACCCAGCTGAAACTCTACAACACCGAAACGCGCGAGAAAGAAGAGCTTGTTCCCTACGACCGGAAGACGATCCGGATGTACACCTGCGGCCCGACGATTTATGATTTTGCCCACATCGGCAATTTCCGCACTTACGTCTTCGAAGATCTTCTCCGCCGGACGATCCAGTTCTTCGGGTTCAAGATCGAGCAGGCGATGAACATCACCGACATCGACGACAAAACGATCCGCGGCGCGATCGCGAAGAAAATCCCTCTGAAAGCCTACACGGAACCCTTCCGGATCGCCTTCTTCGAAGACCTCCACTCCCTCAATATCGAGAAAGCCGAGCACTACCCGGCCGCGACCGACTACATCCCCGAGATGATCCAGATCATTGAGAAGCTCCTCGAAGACGGGACAGCCTATAAAAGCCAGAACGGAAGCATCTACTTCTCCATCCGGAAATTTCCCTCCTACGGGAGGCTTTCCCACCTTTGCCTCGGCGATCTCAAAGTGAACGCCTCCGGCGAAAACGAAGCCGACGAATACGACAAAGACAACGTCGCCGACTTCGTCCTCTGGAAAGCGTATGATCCCGAGCGGGACGGGCAGATCTTCTGGGAAAGCCCCTTTGGAAAAGGACGCCCCGGCTGGCATATCGAATGCTCGGCGATGGCGATGAAGCTCCTCGGCGAAACTCTCGACATCCACTGCGGCGGCGTCGACAACATGTTCCCGCACCATGAAAACGAGATCGCTCAATCGGAGTGCTACTCGGGACACCGCTTCGTCCACCATTGGCTCCACGCGGAACACCTTCTCGTAGACCACAAGAAGATGTCGAAGAGCCTCGGCAATTTCTACACGCTGCGCGATCTGCTCAAGCGCGGCTATACCGGCTCTGAAGTGCGCTACCTGCTCCTCTCGACCCATTACCGGACGCAGCTCAATTTCACATTCGCCGGCCTTGACGCCGCCAGGTCGAGCCTGCAGCGGATCGAAGATCTGGTCCACCGCCTTCGCGCCGTTCAGACGCCGGGAATCGCCGGCCAGGCAGGCGCTTATCTCGAAAAGGCTTCGCAGCGCTTCAAGGCTGCCCTTGCCGACGATCTCAACATTTCCGCCGCGCTGGCTGCCCTTTTCGATCTCATCCGCGAGCTCAATACGCTTTGCGACGAAGAGAAGATTGGCCGCACCGAAGCGGACGAAATCCTCCGCGTCCTCTCTGACTGGGACCGGGTTCTCGGCGTGCTGCCGCTGCACAAAAAAGAAGAAATCCCGTCCGACCTTCTCCACTATCTGGAACAGAGGGAGAAAGCGCGGCGCGAAAAAAATTACCGCCTCAGCGACGAGATGCGCGATGCCATCCTCGCCCGGGGCTATCTGATTGAAGACACCCCAACAGGAGCCAGGTTAAAAAAGAAATGAGCCAGAAAAGCACCACCCCAGACGAGCGTTTTCTTCTGAAACTCTATCAAACGGCCATGGAGAGCGGCGATCCGTTTCTCGAGATCGACTACCGCGGCGTTGCCCGTTCAATCGGTCAGAAGGAGACGGCGATCAAGAATATCATCAAGCACCTGGCGCAAGCCAATTTCATCAAGAAGATCGATGATACGACGCTCCATCTGACCCAAAACGGATGCAACTTCGTCCTATCCGAGCTGCAGGACTAGCTTCTTAAACGCGCTCGTCCATGGAGACATCGGCATTTCGTGGCTGCTGAGGGGCTGCGCCTCCACAGCAAATGTCCCGCATCCGTGCAAAACAGGCTCTTGCGCTGACCGAGACCTTTTGGCAGCAATTTCCCATGCCGTAGCCAGCCTCGATCAGCTTGTCTGCTAATTCTCCGCCGACCATCGCGCCAAAAGAAACTCCCCACGCATCAACGAGCGTTACGCAGAGTCCCGCTCCGATTTTCAGACCTGTATCGGTTTGGCAGGAAACGGTGCAGGTGCTTCCGTCGACAGTCTTGTTCGCGTTAAAAAAAGCCTCATACATTCTGGGAGAGAGGCCGATCGTGATCCCTCCGCCGACAACGGCGCCGCCTGCGACGCAAATGGCTTTCAGGCATGCGGCCGCCCGGTTTTCATCCCATTTTCGGTTAGCGTCTTCGACATGGTGGAGTACCCGTCCGTAAGGAAGGACTGTATAATAAATTGGAGCGCAGCAACCTAGGTCTGACATAAATTTCTCCTGAGTTAAAAAAGCGCTGGAGAATAGTCAGATTAGCGATTTATGGATAGAGAAAAAAATCAGTTTGATTCTTCTGGGCGCATGATCGGGAAGAAAAGAATGTCCCGGATCGATTCGGCGTTTGTGAGGAGCATGACCAGCCGGTCGATGCCGATGCCGACGCCGCCCGTAGGAGGCATCCCCTGGCAGATCGCTTCGATGAACTCTTCATCGAGCGGGTGGGCTTCTTCGTCCCCTTTTTCGCGCAGATCGGCCTGCTCGAGAAGCAGCTTGCGCTGCAGTTCAGGATCGTTCAGTTCGGTGTAGGAATTGCACATTTCGCGGGCGAGAATAAAGCTTTCGAAACGCTCTACGATTCCTTCCTTGCGGCACTCGGGATCGCGGTGCAGTTTGCAAAGAGGCGTTGTCTCGATCGGGTGGTCGATGATGTGGTGCGGCTGGATGAGGTGCGGTTCTGCGAACTCCTCGAAGAGCATCGCGATGAGCGCGCCGCGGGGGGCGTTCTGAACCCCTTTCGGGTCGATATGCGATTCTTTGAGCAGGCGGGAACGCATCTCGGGTTCCGACATTTTGTCGACGTCGAGATGGGCGTAGGTCTTGATCGCCTCTTTCATCGTCATCCGTTTCCACGGAGCTTTCAGGTCGATCACGACGGCGGATGCTTCCCCTTCGGGAGTGATGCGCACTTTCGTATCGCCGAAAAGATTGAGCGCGATGGTTTCGAAGAGCCCTTCGGTGAATTCCATCATGTCGTTGTAGTCCCAGCCGGCGGCGTAGGCTTCAAGCATGGTGAATTCAGGATTGTGGGTCTTATCGATCCCTTCGTTGCGGAATACCTTGCCGATCTCGTAGATCCGCTGCATCCCTCCGACGATCAGTTTTTTCAGCGCGATCTCGAGAGAGATGCGTAAAAACATGTGCTGGTCGTGGGCATTCAGGTGGGTGGAGAACGGACGGGCTTCGGCGCCGCCGTAGATATTTTGCAAAACGGGCGTTTCCACTTCCTCGAAGCCGGCTTCTTCCAGATAGTTTCTGATCGAGAGGAGGATGCGGGAGCGCATCCGGAAGCGGGCGAGCGATTCGGAATGGGTGATCAGATCGAGCCACCGTTTTCTATACCGGACGCCTTTGTCGGCAAGGCCGCTGTGTTTGTCGGGCAGCGGCAAAAGGGATTTGCAAAGAAGAGTCACCTTCTTGGCAAAAATCGTCAGTTCCCCTTTCTGGGTGCGGAAGAGGTGCCCTTCGACGCCGAGGATGTCGCCGAGGTCGATCTTTTTTTCGATGAATTTAATAGCGGAGAGTTCTTCGGTGGGTTTGAACCCTTCGACCTGGGTCAGGTCGCGGTTGAACATCACCTGGATTCTTCCTGTTTCGTCCTGGATGTGGGCGAAGGCGTTTTTGCCCATGGCGCGGAAGAGGACCAATCGGCCCTGCACGAATACGTGCTGGCTGGTTCCAGCCGAGGCTTCGTCGTGGTGGCCGACTTCTTTGCCTTCGGCGTCCAAAGCCAGCTGGGCGGCTTTCTGAATATGGATTACATATTTGGGCGGATAGGGATCGACGCCGAGCTCGCGGATTTCCGCCAGCTTGCGGCTCCTATTTACGAACTCCTCATGGCCATGATACTCAGGTACAGGAAAACTCATAACGAATAGGTTACTTGCTCGCCATTATATTTGTCTAGAGAGGATGAGAAAAATAGAGACGTCGGGGTTCCGCTCCCGCTCCACCCCTGCGTCCCGGGGACTATTTCTGGCTTTGAGCAACGGTCGCGCGGATGCCTCAATCCGCGCAACTGCGTGCGCGTCCGAGGCGCTCCCTATCCCTCCTTGCTCGTCGCCGAACTCGAGTTCGGCTCCATCGCCTAGACGGAGGGATTGCTCTTTGCCATAAATAGCCGCGGGCTGCATCCGGGTTCCCGCTTCGCGGGGCCCTTTCCGGACGCAGGATGCCTCGCTACTGCGTGCTCGGCTTTTTATCCTATCCATCCTGCCGATCCTGTTATTTTTCCCCGCGCGTTTCGCGCCTCTGTGTTTTCTCTGTGCCCTCTGTGTCTCTGTGGTGATTTTTTTCTGATTTTTTATCCTGCTCATAATCAATGATTTGTAATCAATATTTGACTGTAATGATGTAATGGTGTAACATTACAGTATAACGATATGGGTTCTTATGAAGAAAACAACCGAGGAAGATGGCTGGCGGAGCTTCCTTGACCTGTGCCTGAAGGCCAAAAGCCAAAAAGAACTCGGAGAGCTGTTGGAGTTTTTCCTCACTCACACAGAGCGCTCAGAGATCTCCGCCCGCTGCCTCATCGTCAGAGAACTTCTGATGGGGAAGAAAAGCCAGCGGGAAATGGCCAAAGACCTCAAGGTCAGCATCGCGAAGATCACCCGCGGATCCAATATCCTTAAAACCATCAGCGCCGATCTCAGGAAAGTGTTAGAGAAATGATTCTCTCTCTCCTGGGAAGGTCCAGGAGAGAATATGTTAACCACACGCACCGCCCTCTGCCAGGAGATTCCGGCAGACCACCTCACCCCGATCGCCGTCTATGCCGCTCTGGCAGGCAAAGGGAGCTGCATCCTTGAATCGGCCCCAGGAACTGGCCAGGGAAAATATTCTTACATCGGCATCGACCCGACCGCCTCTTTGAAAACGAAAGGGCGCCGGATTGAACTGACGATCGAAGGACGCAGGGAAATTTACGAAGGCGACCCGTTTGAAGCGCTCAAACGGATGCAGGCCGAGCTGAAGACCGAAGTCGATGTTCCGTGCGCCGGCTACACGGGCGGATTGGTTGGTTTCGTAGCGTACGACGCCGTGCGCCAAATCGAAAAGATTCCCGACCGGCATCCCGATGTTCTGGCGATTCCCGATCTCTTTTTCCAGTATTACCGAAGCAGCGTCTCGTTCGACCATGAAGCGAACCGCGCTTTTGTCTGCGTAGCGGATGGAGACGAGGCGGAGCTGAAACGGCTTCTCGAACGATTGTCTCAAGTGGAGTCTCTGCCGATTTTGCCGAAACGCGAAGGGAGCCGGGCCGAGTGCGACCTATCGGATGGGGAATATGGAAAATTGGTCGAGAAGGCTAAAGAGCATATCCGCGCCGGCGATATTTTTCAGATGGTTCCGTCGAGAACTTTTAGAGTGAAGACAGGAGCCGATCCCTTTCAAATCTACCGTTCGCTCAGGCAGACAAGCCCCGCTCCCTATCTGTTCTTTTTCGACCTAGAGGGAATGGCAGTAGCCGGAGCCTCTCCCGAAAAACTGATTTCCGTCCAGAACGGAATCGTCGAGTCGTCTCCGATCGCCGGAACCCGCCCGAAAGGGGGATCAGCCGAGGAGCTGCTGAACGATCCGAAAGAGGTGGCTGAACATGTGATGCTGGTCGATTTGGCCCGCAACGATCTGGGCGCCGTCTGCGTTCCAGGCACGGTCCAGGTAGCCGATTATCTGAAAGTCCACGCTTTTTCCCATGTAATCCACATCGTTTCCCGAGTCGTTGGGAAGCTCGATCCGAAGTTCGATGCGATCGATGCATTCCGCGCTTCCTTCCCCGCAGGGACGCTGACCGGCGCTCCCAAAGTGCGGGCGATGGAGCTGATCGACGAGATTGAACAATCGAGACGCGGACTTTACGGCGGCGCGGTCGTTGCGATCGACGCCGAGGGAAATTTAATGAGCTGTATTGCGATTCGGACTGCATTGATCAGAGAGGGCGAGGCTCAGGTGAGAGCCGGAGGCGGCGTCGTCTTCGATTCCGATCCTCTGATAGAGGCGGCGGAGACGCGCCATAAGGCAAGCACGGTTCTGGAGGCTTTGAGAAACGTATGATTTTGATCATCGATAACTACGACAGTTTTACCTACAACCTCTTCCAGGCAGTCGCCGAGCTGGGCGTGGAAGCGAAAGTGGTGCGCAACGACCAGATCTCTCTTGCGGAGATCGAAAAACTCGGACCCAAAGGGATCATTCTCTCCCCGGGTCCTGGCAGGCCTGAAGAGTCGGGGATCTGCCTCGAGATTTTGAAAGACCCGAAGGTTCCGGTCCTGGGTGTTTGCCTGGGCCACCAGGCGATCGGCCTGGCGTATGGGGCTTTAGTCGAGCGCGCTCCGGAAATCGTCCACGGAAAAGAGAGCCTGGTCTTCCATAACCGGAAAAAGCTGTTTAAAGGAATGCCGCTGCCGTTTAAGGCGGGGCGCTACCATTCGCTGGTGGTGAAAAACCTGCCGCCGGCATTGCAGGCGGACGCCGAGACGCCGGAAGGGTTGATTATGGCGCTATCGCACAAATCGCTGCCTCTTTTCGGAGTGCAGTTCCATCCCGAATCGATCCTGACCCCCGAAGGGAAAATCCTCCTGAAAAATTTCGCGGAGATCTGCTCATGCTGAAGGAATGCATTGAACAACTGATCCAGCGCGAGCCGCTCAGCGCCGAACAGGCGTTTTTAGGGGCGAACGAGATGCTGAACGAGGGAGAACCAGCGCAGATCGCTGCATTCCTCGCGCTTTTGAGGGCGAAAGGGGAGACGGCCGAGGAACTGGTCGGACTCGTCAAGTCGCTTCGCGCCCAGGGGAAGAAACTGATCTTGGACCGCCCTGTGATGGATATCGTGGGCACCGGCGGCGACCAGGCTGGAACGGTGAATATTTCAACAGGATCCGCGCTGCTCGCCGCACAGCTTGGCATTCCGGTGCTCAAGCACGGGAACCGGGCTGTATCGTCCCGCTGCGGATCGGCCGACGTGCTGGAAGAGATGGGATTCCCGATTCTCCAGACGCCCGAAGAGATCCAGAAAAATATCCGCGAGGCGAATTTCGCCTTCTGCTTCGCTCCGGCTTACCATCCGACGCTGCAAAAAGTAAGACCGATCCGGAACGGCCTGAAAATTCCGACGGCATTCAATCTGATCGGGCCGCTTTTGAATCCGGCTGGACTCGACTACATGCAGATCGGCGTCTTCCGCCCCGAAATGGTGCGGCGCGTCGCCGAGGCGCTTTTCCAACTGGGGACGAAACGGTCGCTCGTGTTCCACGGCCACGGCCTGGACGAGCTGAGCTGCATCGGCCCCATACAGGCGCTTTTCGTCACGGAAAAAGGAATCGAAGAGATCGAAATCGACCCCAAAAAATTGGGACTGAAACCATGCTCGCTTGAAGATTTAAAAGGGGGCGATGCGAAGGAGAACGCGGGGCTTCTGAAAAAGGCGTTGAGCGGCATCCCGACGCGCATCACCGATACGCTGATCTTAAATGCGGGCGTCGCTCTTTTCCTCTACGGGCCTGCGAGAACGATCCAGGAAGGGGTAGACATCGCAAAAGAAAAACTGCTTGGGAATAAGAAGAGCCTGAAACAGGCTCTGCTCCACACTCCGCATGCTGTGATCGCCGAGATCAAGCGGAAATCGCCCAGCGCCGGGGAGATTGGCCAGATCGCCGACCCTGCAGCGCGGGCCGCCCTCTACGTTCAAGGAGGAGCGGCGGCGATTTCCGTTCTGACCTCCGACGCATTTGCCGGCAGCCTGGCCGATTTGAAATGCGTTTCCGAAGCGCTTCGGAGTACGCCGGTTCCAGTCATTCGGAAAGATTTTCTTATTACGAAGGAAGACGTGCAGGCTTCTTTGGACGCCGACGCGGTTCTTCTGATCGTTTCGAAGTTGGGATCGCGGACGAAAGAGATGCTTCTCGAGTGCCGCAGACTTGGCCTTGAAGCGATCGTCGAAGTGCATACGGAACACGAGCTGAAAATAGCGATCGATGCGGGCGCCGAAATCATCGGCGTGAACCAGCGCGATCTGAATGATTTCTCGATGCATCCTGAAGTCTATGAACAGTTGATCGGGAAAATTCCTTCGAACGCAGTGAAAATCGCCGAGTCGGGGATGAAAAC
>CAYPZU010000023.1:21470-30063 GCA_964415395.1 uncultured bacterium | reverse complement strand
AGGCGACCGAAGAAGAAAAAATGATCCAGCGGCAGGCGCTCTCTGGGATGGTGTGGAATAAACAGATCTATCTTTTCGATGTGGGCACCTGGCTTCAGGGCGACCCGAAAATCCCCCCGCCCGAGTCGCACCGGTGGATCCGCAATTTCCACTGGAGGCACATCACCTCGATGCGGGTCTTTTCGATGCCCGACAAGTGGGAGTATCCCTGGTTTGCCGCCTGGGATCTCACATTCCACACTCTTTCGTTCGCCCTGATCGACATCGAATTTGCGAAACACCAGCTTTGGCTTTTGCTTTTCGACCAGTTTCAGCATCCGAACGGCGCGATCCCTGCCTACGAGTGGGAATTCAGCGACGTCAATCCGCCCGTACAAGCCTGGGCGGCGTTGAAGATTTTCGAATTGGAGAAAAGGATAACCGGCAAGGAAGACTTCAATTTTCTCGAAAAGTGCTTCCACAAGCTGCTGCTCAATTTCGCCTGGTGGGTCAACAAAGTCGACAGCCTCGGGAACAACGTTTTCGAGGGAGGCTTTTTAGGGATGGACAACGTCGGGTTCACCGACCGCTCGCAAAAACTGCCTCCAGGGTACCTTTTAGACCAGTCCGATGGCGCAGGGTGGATCTCTCTGCTTTGTTTGAATTTGATGCGAATTTCTCTCACTCTAGCGCGCCAGGATCGAATCTACGAAGGGCTCGGGATCAAATTCTTCCAGCACTTCCTGTTTGTGACAGCGGCGATGCGCAAGGGATATTGGCGCCCGTACGACATGTGGGACGAAGAGGACGGCTTTTTTTACAGTCATAAGAGAAATCCGGACGGCACCTCGGAAAAACTTCCCGTCCGCTCGCTCGTTGGGATCATCCCCTTCTTCGCCTGCGATGTCTGGGATGAGAATGACCTAAAAAGTTTCCCTGAATTCTACGAGTCGTATCTCTGGATGATGGAGAAGCGGTCGAATCTGACAGACAAATGCATTCAGTCGATTCCTCATGAATCGGGAACGAAGCACCTATTCGGCCTTTTGAACGCCCACGAGATTGAGCTGTTCCTGAAAAAGAACATCTGGAACCCGAATGAATTCCGTTCAGAGCACGGTCTGCGCAGCCTATCGAAATACCATGAGAAGAATCCGGTGAAGATGCATGGATTCACGATGGGATACGAGCCGGGCGAGGCTCTTGAAAAAATCAAGGGCGGAAACTCGAATTGGAGAGGGCCGATCTGGTTTCCCTTGAACTACTTCCTGATCGATACACTTTCGCGTCTCGGGACGGTTTTTAACGACAACCTGAAGGTACAGACCGGGAAAGAAACTCCCGTCAACTTGAATCAGATGGCAGAATCGTTCGCAAACCGGCTCCTCTCTCTATTTGCCCTCGATAAGAAAGGGCGCCGTCCCTGCTTAGGTGATGCTGAGAAATTCCAGAATGATCCCCATTTCAGGGATCATCCCTTATTTTATGAGCACTTCCACGGAGACAATGGGCGCGGTCTTGGAGCGTCCCATCAGAACGGCTGGACGGGGCTGATTGCGAATCTGATCGACGAATTCCGGAAATAAAAAAACCAGGCTGGGTTTCCCCAGCCTGGCCGTAATTACCAGCTTGATTCAAGCAACGGTTAGAAGTGGAGAGAAACCGTTGCAGTCATGCCTTGTACATAGAGGTTGCCGTTTGGCGCGAAGCTCTTTGCACGCATGAAATCATCAGCATAGAAGCGGAACATGTTCTGATCGAAGAACACTTGGAAGCCATAACCTGCATACAGGTCGAGGTACCAGTTGTTGCAATCCAGGAACGTTCCCCAGCCGAGGCCCATTTCCATGTCGATGTGGCTTCTGACGCGGTTCATCTTTTTCTGGCTTACGTGCCATACGGAGATAGAGCCGTCATCGTTAAATGTATCCGTTGTTCTTGCTTTGGTATAGCGAGTAAAGAGAACATCGAATTCAGCACCGCTGTAGAGTCTGAAGCCTTCGCCGATATTCCAGTTTACATCCAAGCCCATTTCTGGACCAACGGCCCAAGAATTGGTGTTTTGGCTGTTGTTGTAATTAGCAGCTGTCCCGCCGTTGTTCGTGCTTCCAGCGACAACGTCGTAAGTTGTGTTGAGCTTTTGACGGATCCACTGTCCTCTTGCGCCAGCATAGGGATGGAATTGGAGCTTGGTGCCTACATAGTACCAGCGGCCCATAACGGCGTCGAGGATATCCATGTTGCAGCGCCATTTCGAGCTAACAGTGTCAAAGTTGACTTCTGTAGCTCCGCCAAGAAGGCCTGGAAATCCGAGTGTTGGCAGGATAGTTCCAAACGAAGTTGCAGAGTTGCCTGGGCCGTTGGAGCTGGTGTTAACCGTGCTGCGGAACCAGGTATATCCGAGGTGCGAATCCCAATCGTCGTGATCGAACTTGATGCCGAATCCAACTTTGAAGCCGGGCTTGTATTTGAACCCAGTGTCGATGACGTGAGCGTCGCTCATTGCAGAGCCGATCAGCAGAGCATCTGTTTCGGTGTCGGCGAAGCCGATTTCCATGTTGTCTTGGATCGCTTGCCAATAGGTAAAGCTAGCGTCAGCCCAAACATCCCATGAGCAGCGTGTGTCGATCATAGCCGACTGGTTGTATGCTGGGTTCAGAACCACAGGGCATACTGGGGGGCAAACCTTTTCGCATTTGACAGGTTCGCAGCACTGAGGCTTTGGTTTTGGCGCTGGGCAGCAGCGGTTGTCTTGCCCAAAACCGGCGGTAGCAACCAGAAGGGAAGCCACCATCCAAGGCGTTGATTTAGAGAATAAGTTAAGCATTTTTGCTCTCCATTTTGCACAATAGTTGTTTAGCTTTCGCTAAGATTTTCCGTAGCGTTGCCTTTGCAGTGACTGAATCGTTCCTGGTCGAAGCGAATGCAAATGCGTTTTGCTGCAGGCGATTCAAGTTTACATTTCGAATGTTAAACTCAACTTGAAAATATATGCAAGAAAAATGCTTGACGCGCGCTGGAGCGAATCGCGCGTGCGATTTGAAATAATCACAACTGCATTGATTTACGCAAAATCTGACCAAAGTAGAAACAATCCTATGTTTTGTTGAAACGGATAGAATAAATCTGATTCAAGTCCCAAGCGCAAGAAATCTTGCTCGTTTTCAATCTCGTCGATAGCGTCCTCGAAATTTTGCGGCGATCCGAAATAGGTCAGCGGACGAGAAAAAATTACGGCAGGATTTTTATGCTGCATAAGACTCCCCCTTGTTTGATTCAACCCATAGGGGGAATGGGAAAGCAAATCAATCTATTTTTCCAAACATAACAACCTGAAGGGATTAGAAAAATGCCCTTCGAATCATAAAATGTTTGCCGGCATCTGTAGCGGCCGTCCACTCATCAACCAGCGTCCGCTTTTTGAAAAGTTCTTCGATCCTTTCGCGGAGATTTCGCTGGATGACGCCGAACGGATATTTGCTTTCGATTGATGTTGTGGGATTTAGAACGAAAAGAACGTGGCCTGGATAGAGAATGAGATCGAGGGGGCGCAATTGATTCAGCAGCTCGCCGATTTTTAGAGCGCTTGTTTTCAGCGAGTTGCCGTAGCGGATGAGTTGGCTAGTGTTTCTCGGCGTTAGACCTTCCGTTGCTTCATAGAGCAAACCGGAACAGTCGACCCCTTTTAGTGTCCAATACGATTCTGTCTTTGAATCGATGGGATGTGCGGGAGGATAAAAGAGGAGGGTTTCCGGGATTCCGCGGCTCCAGTTCCCTCCCCACACATACGCTGTACCTGTGAGAGCTGCCATTCTTTTCAGGATTTCATTGGCTGTGGGCATTGAATGCGGTGTTGGACGCGAGGCTTCTTTTACGAAGCGGCTGTCGATAAAGAGAGGGGCGTGGGGATAAAATGGCGTTTCGGCTTCATAGATGAAATGCCCCTCTTTTGGAATTTTATTCCTGATCTGGAATAACATTCCTTCGAGAGCGACAAATTCAAAGCAGTAAGGATGCCCTTTGGCGTCGAGGGGAATTTCCTTTCCTGTCGCTCCTCCGAAAGCGAAAGAGAAGTCGGGCGTGTTCAGAACGGGAGCTGGTTTGGCGATTTGAATCCACATGATGTGGGATCATATCAATTGCATTTTTTTGCAGCAAAATGGTTTGAGTGATATTGTTTCCGAGCTTTGGGGGTGCCGCATGATTCGTGTTTTGATTGTTTTCTGTTTGGTGTTTGCTTCCTGTCAAAAGAGTCCAGAGGTTCCAAATCGGAGCATCCGCATCAACATCGCGACCGATCCCCAGACGTTAGATCCGCGCAAGGCCCGCGATCTGACAACGATCACTTTAATGAGAATGTTTTTCGAGGGGCTTACCCGGATTTCAAGAGAGGGAGACGTCGAACTGGCTTTGGCCGACAGCGTAGAGCGCTCGGAAGATGGGCTTCGCTACACGTTCCATCTCAAGGAATCCTTCTGGTCGAATGGAGAGATGCTGACTGCTGATGATTTTGCGGCGAGCTGGAAATCGCTTCTTGATCCCTCTTTCCCTTCAGATGTCGCTTACCAGCTTTTCCCAATTAAAAATGGGCGGAGAGCGAAGCTCGGAGAAGTCGCGTTGGCTCAGGTTGGAATCGAAACTCCCCATGCACGCACAATCGTTGTTGAGCTTGAGGAACCCATCCCCTACTTCCTCGAAGTTCTCTCTCTTTCTTCTTATTTCCCCATTCCGAGCAAAACGGCTGCGGCCAATCCCGAATGGGCCCTGGACCCCACGACTTATGTTGCGAATGGTCCTTTTTTACCCGAAATCTGGAAGCATTCCGATCTTCTTCATGTGAAGAAAAATCCCCGCTATTGGCAGGCTGATCAGGTGAAGCTTGAGTCGATGGATCTCTTCATGGTTTCCGGAGATACTGAGATGAGGATGTTTGAAGAAGGGAAGCTCGATTGGGCTGGTTCTCCCCTTTCAACGATTCCGATCGATGCAGTGGCCGCTCTGA
The DNA here is from genome assembly GCA_964415395.1 of uncultured bacterium. GTDB lineage: Bacteria > Chlamydiota > Chlamydiia > Chlamydiales > SM23-39 > CAYPZU01. The sequence continues at coordinate 25,082 of CAYPZU010000023.1, read as the reverse complement.
AGAACGAAAAAAAACTGCATGTAAGCCCTCTGTCGGGAACCTACTTCTTCCGCGTCAATACAGCCCTTGAAATCCAGGGAAAGAAAAATCCGCTCTCCAATTCGTCTTTTCGGAAAGCGCTAGCCGCTGCAATGGATCGGAATGGAATTGCGGAACACATTCTCCAGGGCGGTCAGAAAGCGGCTCGGAGTTTGGTCCCTCTGGAGATGGGTCTCTCGGAAGAGGGGTATTTTGCCGATGGCGGGAAAGAGCAGGCTGCGGCTTTGCTCGAAGAGGCGCTGAAGAATTTGGAATGCCGCAGAGAAGAGCTGGCCCCGATAACGCTGAGCTACAGCAGCAGCGAGAGGAATGCGGCGATCGCTCAAGCGGTGCAGAAGCAATGGGAAGGGACTCTTGGAGTGCAGGTGCTGCTCGAAGCGGTTGAGCCGAAGATGTATTACAAGCGTCTTTCGCAAAAGGAATACCAGCTGGCGGCGGGATCGTGGACGGCCGATTACAATGATCCAATCAATTTTCTCGAGGTCTTTAAGTATAAGGATTCGGGAACGAATAACACGAATTGGGAGAACCCGAAATACGTTGAACTTTTAAATCAGTCTGCATTATGTAGAGATTCAGAAGAGAGAAAGCGGATTCTCGGGCAGGCTGAACAGATTCTGATGGATCAGATGCCCCTCATCCCAGTGTTCCATTTCGCGTTGAACTATCTGGAGCGAGATGGAGTGGAGGGAGTTGCCCTGTCGCCGATTGGCCAGATCGACTTCCGCTGGGCAGACGTAACCGCCGATCCCTCTCTTTCAAAGAGATGACGTGCGTTTTTTGACCGTCCTGCTTTTGATGCTGTTTCCGTTTTTGGCTCGCGCCGGGACGAACGATGGATCGATTCTGCTGATCAACGATACGACTGTGATTCTGACGGCAGTGATTGAAGCAAGCGACGGGACTTTTCTGGGTCAATTCACGGTTCAGCCAGGCCAGCAGAAACGATGGACGAGCGCGCTTTCCCCCACGGGATATTCCCATCCAGGAAAGCCGGCTTATTCGCTGACCCCCTATACGGTTCGTTGGCAATGTCCTTCCGAGGGATTCTATTCGATGTGCACCGATGTGTCGCCAGGAGCGATGTGCCGGGCGTCTTCGTGCCCAGGGCCCCGGTATTGCTCCCCCAAAAAAGAGCAGAAGCCGGAAGCTGCTTCTTCGCTGAAAAAAACGAAGTGAATTTACACGAGAAGAAGATCGTCTGTCGGGAGATCCCAGGGATCTCTTGGAACGGGCCTGTCGGAAAGTTGTTCGCGGTAGCCGATCCCGGTCGACCACCCGTCGAATTCTGTAAGAAGCCGGTCGTAAAACCCTTTTCCATATCCGAGCCGGTAGTTCTCCCGGTCGAAAACGATGCCTGGAACGAGAGCGTTTTCGACATCAGCCCAATCCGCTTTGAGGCATAAGGATTTATTGGGTTCCATGAAGCCCAGGGGGGAGCGCATGAGCTGGGATTGGGGATCGCGCACCCAATACGGAACAAGAAAGTCCCCTTCGATGCGGGGCAGCAGCAGCCTCTTTTCTGCAGCGAGCTTGGCGTTGAGCGGCCTTACGTCGATTTCGGTGGCAAACGAAGCGAACGAGAGGACTGAACCCTTTTTCAGGAAGGAGTCAAGAAGGGCGGCGGAGGCCTCTGTCTTTCTCTGGAGCGAGAGGTGTTTTCTGATTTCCAGAAAGATGAGCCGTTCTCTAGTCTTCGGGATCAATCGGCTTTCCTTTTGCATAAAAGACTTTCTTCAGGAAGACCCCTTCGTCGTCATATAAAAAGGCGACGCCGCTTCCGTTCGTAATAGCCGATACGGGATCTCTCTGGCTTTTCTTGTAGTACTGCCCTTTGATCAGCCGGTCTTCTTCGTATTCTTCGATTAGCATGATCGAACCGTCCCGATACCAGCTGAGCACCGGGCCCATTTTCTGGTTCCGGCAATATTCTCTTTGGCTCCGGAGTTTGCCGCTGTCATACCAGGTTTTGACTCCGCCATGGATCGCATCCTCATGCCAGAAAACGGAGAGCTTGGGCAGAGGGTCTTTTCCCCCGTCGGTCCGCTCATGGGGAAGGTAGTATTCGATCTCCTCGCCATGCTTTTTTCCATTCTTGATCCAGTACGATGTGTGGATTTCTCCGCTGGGATAAAAGGTCTGGACCCTTCCTTCAGGACGGCCCTGGCGGATTTCGACTACGCTGGTGAGTTTTTCCCCTTCAAAAACAGTCTGATAGCCGCCGCCGTTCACAATTTCGCTGAAGAGTTCTCCTTTCGGATCGTAGTAGGAGGCTTTTCTTAACAGGCCTTCGAGATATTCTTCGCTCCAGGCTGTTTCGCCGGAAGGGAAAAAGCCGATGCACTGGCCTTCTCTGGATCCATATTTATAGCGGGAGCGGGATTTCAATTTGCCGTCCGGATAGTATTCGAAGCCGTCTCCTTCGAGGCGGTTTTGGGAGAAGGGAATTTCCTTTTCGGGCAGGCCGTTCGGATGGTAATAGACGCTCATCCCCTCAAGCATTCCATTCCGGTAGGGAATCTTGGCTAAAAGACGCCCTTGCTCGTCCCAAACCTGGCTGAGGCCGTCGAAAAGCCAATCCTGCTGGGACCCTGGGGTTACATCGGCTGTCCCGCCAATGACCATCGCCTCGATTTTCTGCTGCCCGTTGGCATACCATTCCCGGTAGGCGCCATGCGCCCGCATTTCTTCGGCTTCGAGATACTGCCAAATAGTTCCGGAGGGATGGTAGGTGGTGATCTGGGAGCGGTTTTTCCCGTCGCTTTTATAGACTCTGAGCACCTTTTTATAGGGCTGGGAATGGAGGAAATCGGTTCCCTGGTACAATTCAAGCCGGTCGGGCGCGGTGATGGTTTCGGTCAGGCCGTTGCGGTCCTGGATTTGGATGGCCACAAGCGGGCTTTCGGTTTGTTGAAGAGATTGGTAGCAGCCTCCTGCAGCGAGGAGGATCAGAGCAAGAAGTCGTTTCATTGTTTCAGAAATTCCCTTTTTAACAGATCCAGTTCCATTTCAAATACGGATGTGAGGAGCGGGGTCGTCAATTTTTTGAGTTTCAAATCGCGGATGAGGAGCTGTGGACTTTGTTTATGAGGAGAGAAAGAGCCGATTGGGAGATCTTCAATGAGAGAGAGGATTTTCTGGAGATCTTCCTCGTCGAGCTGAACAGGATGCCGCTGTTTCTCCTCGGTTTCCTTGATATGGGCCGACGAGCGGATATTTTCCTCGATGAAAGAGAGGCGGTTGTCGTTTCCTGCGAGAAAGGAGAGCCTTTCCTGAACGGGTTCCCTTCTCGGTAGAGCGGGATGATGCAAAAGGGCTTGGAGCCGCTCTTTCTCTTTTTTTAAAAAGACCAAAGATTCGATTTCCTGATCGAGGAAATAGGGGTCGGGCCGCGAGTAGCGGTGGAGAAATCGTTCCTTTTTTGCTTTGCGCTCCATCGCCAATTTTCCTTTGCGCACAGCTGCAGAAAAGCGGTCCTCCAACTCCTGGAAGGAGCTCTTTTCCATGTAGATCATAGCGGCTGTAAAAAGGAGCGGGCTCAGCATCAGGAGATAGAAAAGAGGAAGGCTGATA
>CAYPZU010000023.1:4918-21460 GCA_964415395.1 uncultured bacterium | reverse complement strand
TTTTCAACTGAAACGAAGTGCGGTACGTTTCGGACAGAGCTTCCCAGGTGATTTCCAAATTGGGATCGACCCTTTCATCCCCTTTTAGCAGGGCTTCATGGAATTTCCGGGCGTGGGTCGCTTCCTTTACTTTGAATTCCAACTCGACTTTGACGAGATAGGGTTCTTGAGGGGAGCTGAGAGAGGGATGCTGCACCAGTTGATATCGGATTTCCCGAATGTCTATCGGATCTCCCTCCGTCTTGAGAGATTGAATCACCGGATGGGCGGAGAGCCAGGAAAGGAATTCGGCAGCTTTGGGGCTTTGGGGGATGTAGCCGTACTCTTTATTGTGCGATTCAACCGAATGAATCCATTTTTCCAGGATTTCTTCCTCGTTTTCTGAAGCTTCGAAGATTTTTTTCTTCAATTGCGGATCCCACCGTTCCAGGGAAGATCCGAGGAAGTGGATCATTTCCCGCTTCCTTGACTGAGTTTCTTTCGAGGCGAAATTGTAAATGGCGGCTGACGCACAGACGGACGAAGTGAAGAGAATGAGGGCGTTCTGAGCAAGCCGCTTCCAGTATTTGCCGGGAAAAAACTCATCCCTGCGGAATTGGAGTGGCGCGCGGGAAGCCGATTCCATGGCAAGTCCAATGCTGACGGCATATTTTTGCTCGTCGGGAGTCATCGCGCCTTTGCATTCGGAGCAAATCGCGTCTTTAAAGCTCTCCATCAGGAATTCGCGGAAGTGTCCGAAGGCGTCGATTCTTCCTGTGAAAATGAGGGGCTTGTTCTCCGCTTCGCGGTGGAATGAACAGAGGACTTTTGCCAGTTCCAGGCGCATCTCGTTGATTTTTTCAGAGAGATGCGGATTCAGATGGGATTTCATCTGGAGCAGGTCGATTTGCTTGGCGACCCCTTCGATTTCTTTCTGAAGGAGAATTTTTTTCCGGTCTTCCCAAAGAGAAGAGAGGAGGATTTCGATCCCTCCGGAAATTGCGTGGGATCTCCGAAGCTGCCCCTGCTCCATCCAAACGCAGGTCCATTCGCAGGAACCCAGATCGATGATGAACGCATCCTGGAGGGCCGGGATTTTCCACTGGACGAAGCGGCAAAGAGCGGAGCAGAACGAGCTGACTGTGTCGGGATCGATGCCGATCGCTTCCATTTCGGACAAATGGCTCTTTAGCGCTTCTCTTGAAGCGTTAAAAAGAAGGGCTTCCGTGCTCCCTTCCCTTTTTTTCTTTATAAGGGGTACGGTGAGAATTTCGGCTGGGTTGATGTGGCTTGTGGCTTCCGATTGGAACGAGATCGCTTCTTCAAGATGCTTGCTTTCTGAGGCCTTCACTTCTACCGGCCTGATGAGGAAATCCTTAGAGGAAAGCCCCGTTCCCATCCGCCCTTTCTTCGATTCCCTGTAAAGCTGTTTTACATCTTCGCAATCCGTAAGAAGGGCGGACTTGAGGGCGCGGATTTCAATTCCCCTGCGGCTTATGTCGATTACGGCGACACGGAGATAGGGCTTGTCGATCTGAATCCCGATGAATTCCATAAAATCTTTACTACTTAGTGGCTACACATTGTACCTAGAGAGGTGATTTCCTACGAGCAGGGGACTGAATAAAATGACGAAAATGAAGAATCCCCTTAAAATGGCTTCATGGGAATTGTCTACCGCACTATTGAAATCCTCTTCAACGCCTACACCGTTCTCCTATTCCTTAGGGTGATCAGCTCCTGGTTTCCCGACTGGCAGGGAACGAAATTCGTCCGGTTCGTCTCTTTCTACACCGATCCATATCTAAACTTTTTTAGAAAAATCCTCCCGCCTTTGGGCGGAGTCCTTGATATCAGTCCTATCCTGGCTTTTTTCGCCCTGCAGATCCTGGAAAGAATTATTTTAAGCTTAATCCGATGAAATCCCCTTTTTTTCTGGGAGCCGCCGAGCTTCCCAATAATGTATTTTACGCCCCTCTTGCCGGCTGCTCCGACCTGCCCTTCCGCCGGATGTCGTGCCGGTACCGCCCCGGAATTTTCTATTGCGAAATGGTCAAAATCGACGCCCTGGTGCGCCACGATCCCCATACGTACCGGCTGATGGATTACGAGCCCGACATGCATCCGATCGGGGCCCAGATCTGCGGGAGCAAGCCCAAAATGGCGGGCCAGGCGGCGAAAATCGTCGAGGATCTGGGATTTGATGTGATCGATCTCAATTGCGGCTGCCCGGTCGACAAGGTAACCAAAGACGGGAGCGGTTCAGGGATGCTGAAAACGCCTGAGCTGATCGGAGAGGTTTTGTCTGAGATGATCCATGCGGTGAAAATCCCGGTTACGGTCAAAATCCGCGCCGGCTGGGATGAGAAAAGCATCCATGCAGCTCAAATCACCCGGATTGCCGAAAAAGCGGGAGCCAAAGCGATCACGGTTCACGGACGAACCCGCGAACAGGGCTACAAAGGCCCAGCCAATTGGGATCATATCAAAGCTTGCAAAGAGGCAGCGAAAGAGATTCTTGTCATCGGCAACGGGGATGTTTTCGATGCGGAGAGCGCGCTCCGGATGTTCGCTTATACGAAGTGCGATGCCGTTCTGGTCGCCAGGGGCACTCTGGGCCAGCCTTGGGTTGCCGAAGATATTTTACGGGCGATGCAGGGATTGGATCCGATTGAGCGGGGCGTTGCGGATGTGAAAAAAGCTCTGTTCGAGCATTTCGATCTGATTGTCAGGTATCAGCCGGAGAAACAGTCGCTTCTCGATATGAGAAGAGTCGGGTGCTGGTATCTGAAGAAGTGCGAAGGGGTCAAAGCCCTTCGGATGAATCTAAACCGCTCGGCCTCGACTTCGGAAGTATTCCGCCTGCTGGAAGAATTCCGGTGGGATGAGATCGAGCTGGCGAAAGAAACTCAATTTGCGGAGAGCGAAGCATGATTCGGGAAGTGCATATTTTTGTAACTGGCGTAGTCCAGGGAGTCGGTTTTCGCGCGGCAGTCAAGAGGCATGCAGCTCTCCATGACGTAAGAGGATATGTGCGCAACTTGCCCGATGGGCGGGTGGAGATCTGCGCTCAGGGGACGGAAGATCAGCTCAACGCCTTTCTTCAAACCGTTCAGGAGAAGCCTGGGCTTGGGAGCATTTCGTTCCTCGATACGAATTACCGCCCAACCCGGGAATCGTTTCCCACGTTCGAAGTCCGCTAGTCGGATTCCTCTTTAAGCCTTTCTTCGAAAATCTTCAGCAGCCGGTCGATATTTTTTTGAGAATCTTTCGGCTCGATTTCTTTGTCTGTTTTCTTTTTTGACTTGCCCTTGAGCCACCGGATGAAGTCGCCGTTGGATTGGCTTTTCGCCCCCAAAGAAGCGGCGTGGAGGATCAGTCCCCGGTCATTCGTTACGACAGTGGCCAGTTTGGGGTTTCTGGAAGATCCGATCCGTTCTATGATATATTCGTCAGCGCTTTGCCCTTTGGGCGTATAGGCGACGATGAGAGGGCTTGGATAGGAGAGTCCGCTCTCTTCTTCCCGCCTGTGGGAGCCATCGAAGACAAGCGTCCCCTCCAGTTTCAGCAGCGCGAACCGTTTTTGCAGGAGGACTACGACTTTTTGTCTTAAGCTTTTGAGGCTTTCTTTCGATTCGATCAGACTGAAGATGAGGTTGTAGCCGTCGATGTAGTAGTGCATCGACCCAACTAAACGCTGTTCAGAATCGATTCAAGGGAGAGGAGAATTTTATCGAGCGCTTTGCGCCGATGGGATACCCGGTTTTTGATCGATTCTCCGACTTCGCCGAAACTTTTGCTATATCCGTGTTTGACGAAGATCGTATCGTAGCCGAATCCGCCGTTTCCTTTTTCTTTCGTAAGAAGATGGCCTTCGCAGATTCCTTTGACGCATTTTTTCAGTCCAGAGGGGGAGGCCAAAGCGATTGCGCATTCAAAAAAGGCGTAGCGGTCTTCGTCGAGAAGATGCTGCATCTCATCGAGGAGCTTTTTCCGGTTGTCGAAATCCGACGCGTCGTTGCCTGCATAGCGGGCGGAGAAGACGCCGGGCGCGCCATTCAATGCGGGAACTACAAGACCTGAATCGTCTGCAAGAACCCACCGGTTCAGCTCTTTGGCTGCATGGGTTGCTTTAAGAATGGCGTTTTCCTCGAATGTCGTTCCCGTTTCTTCGGGAGGAACATAAGTCGGAAAATCGGAAAGGCTGACGATATCGGCGTTGGGGAATGATTTCAGCATCGTGCGGAATTCGCGCACTTTGTGGACATTCGTGCTGGCGATGACGATCTCAATGGATGAAAGGGAGGGGGACATAATTAAACCTACGCCCCCACTCTAGAGGATCTAATTATTCTGATCAAAATAATTATCGATGTCGGTGATGGTGAATTTTTCGCCCTGGAAATCGAATTTTTCACCGACGCTCTTTCCTTTCATCGCTTGAGCGAGTTTTGATTGGAACGAGAGGATCCGTTTTTCCGGATCTGCGTCCCAGGGGCCCAGAAGCGTGTATTTCAGATGCTCCCCTTTCGAGTCTTTGCAGTGGACAACGGCTCCGATCCCAACTTCATCAGCAAGGACATCGGCCTTTGTGAGAACGCGGGCGCGGGCGATCTGATCCGAAAGGAATTTCAATTCGGATTGGAGGCGGGCCCGTCTTTCGAGCGCGGCTTTGAATTCAGCGTTCTCTCTCAAGTCGCCGTGGGCGCGCGCCGTCTCGATCTCTCTCGCATTATTCACCGTTTCGACTGTAGCGATCTGCTGGATGCGGAGCTGCGTTCTCTGATACCCTTCTTGGGTGGACCAGAGGATGTCTTCTTCCTCATCGCCTTGCTCTTTGTCTTTTCTGAGGCGGGCAAGAGAAGGATGAACGACTTCGCCCAAAGTGTGGAGAATCTTGATATCATGGTCGGTCAGCGATCCGCACTTCGTCGCGAGAAGAAGTTACTCTTTTACCTCTTCCAGGCTCGACTGCTGCATGATGTCGCGGACGATCTTGTAGCGGTCGGCGGTGATCAGCGAAATGATCTTTTTTGAAAGATCGCGGTGCTGCGGCTTTTGTTCCAAATGGTCGAGAATAATGAGAAGTCCTTCGAAAAACCGGTTCTGTCCATCGGCTTCGGTAAACGGAAGCTTCGATTTTTTTTCGATGATCTTCTGGAAGTACCAAATGAAGATATCGGGGAAAGAGAGGGGGTGGATCAGAAGCTGGGCGAGTTTCTGCTTCAATGCGTCTTTCGTCTGCGGCGCATCCAGTTCGGTTAACAGAAAATCCCTAAGCAGGTTCTGGTCGACAGCATAGATCAGGTCCAGGTAGATTTCGTTCCAATCTTTTCGCAATTTGCGGATTTTCTGGAGCGCTTTTTTCTGGAATGCCATCACTTCCATGGAACGGATCACCTCGGAGGCGTTCGTCATCTGGACGAGCGTTTCATTGATCAGATCCGCTGTTTTCGGCGTTCCCAGATCCTCGAGGAAGAAGAGAACCTGCAGTTTTTGGCTCTCGTTTAACTGTTCCTGCTCCAGAAGATCTTTCATTTTCGCTTCAAGGGAAGCTTTGAATTCAGCGTTTTTCAGCGTTTCTGGAAAATCTCTCAGGAACGCGTAGACCATCTGGATCGTGGCGGTCACCGTCGGCTTCGTCTCCAGGGCTTTGTGGAGGGCGACTTCGTGGGGCATCTCTACCGTTCTCAGCCTGAAGGGCTCTTTGAGTTCCTTCGGAGATTCGATTTTCGTATCTTTTTTCAGCTTGGCCCGCGCTGTCTGCCACCATCTATTCCAATCGTCAGCCGGAATCACGAGATCGCACATTTCTTCTTTGATTTCCGCCGCGGTCTTGGGCCCGAGATCTTTGAGGAGCATCCGGATCACTTCCGCCGGATTTTCTTTCGCCTCTTTCTCCAGTTCATCCGGGTATCCGAAGCGGCGGGAATAGAAATGTTCGGGAGTGAGGCAAACCAGGGTTTTGAACGCTTTCTCGAACGAAAGATGCTGCTGTCCGACGACATATTCGAATTCGAGGCTCAGCTCTTCCCTTACGAGAGAAACATCGACGATCTCTCCCGTTCCCCATCCGCCCGTATGGAACACATAGTTCCCTTTTTTCATATGGGTCAAAAGCTCGTAATTTCGGATCGCCGATTGGAAGCGTTCGCGATTGCGGAGGCCGATCAGTCGGAATTTTTCCAGAAGAAGCGGATCGTTCGCGTATTTGTTTTTGAGAAATTCCGTTGCCAGATCCGCCAGCTCTTCGCTATTCGAGGTCTGCAGATCGAAGATCAGGCGCAGTACGTCCTGGACGTGCTTCGGGTCTTTCAGCTCTCTCCAAAGGGGGAGGATTCTTTCGACATGGACTCCGAAAGGCTTTGCCAGGTCGGATGATTTTACGCTTTCGAGGACTGCGGCGATTTCTTCCCCATCGGGCTGATCGCCGTAGCAATATTCTTCCCAGATTTTCAGGAATCCCGGGTAATCATTATTTTGTATTCTTTCGCGAAAATCTTTTAAGTAGGCCATCGGTATTTCTCAAAATAAATGATAATTCACCCTGGGAGTATAGGACGGCCAGACATAATCTTCAATTCTAGAGTTGACTCAAAACTTTCTTGCAAGAAAACCCCACCCGACCTACCCTTTCAAAATTCACGAAATCTCTCGGAACCGATTTGAACAAAGCCGTGAAACGGACCCTGCTGCTCTCCCTCTTTTCTTCGGCTGCGCTCTTCAGTCAATCCGAAAGCCTTTGCCTCGAGTCTCCCGCGGAAAGCCTCTTCAGGGATCTCGACCTCGTCCATCAAATCGACAGAAAAATCAACGACAAACTCCCCCTGATGATCAACTATCAGCTCCAGGGAGGATATTTCAATATGCCCTCAGCCCGCACCTTCGATGCGGGGATGCTCGGCTTCGGGTTTGCCTATCTGCCCCCTTACCGGCTTTGGTCTTTGGGCTTTCAGTTCTTCGACCATATCGAGACGACCGGGAACTACTGGATCTTCCACGGCATCACCGAAGGGAATTTCGGCCATAAAGGGTTTGGGGACGACGCGGAGAGAGCCGCCAACGTCAAATTTATCCTATTGCGGAAAGAAGATGGATTCCCATTTCTCCCAGATTTTGCCCTGGGATGGAACGATTTCCTCGGCAGCTGCCGCTTCCGCTCCTTCTATGTAGTTGCCACCAAGGAATTTCTCCCCTACAACTTCGAAGCCACCCTTGGCTGGGGCCATGGGCGGATCCAGGGATTTTACGGCGGGTTGGCCTGGACCCCTTTGCGCCATTCCAACTATTTTTGGAAAAACCTGACCCTCGCTGCCGAATACGACGCGAATGATTACAAGCGGCACGGTCCTGAACACCACGACGGGCGGGTCGTCAAATCGCGCATTAACGCGGGAGCTCAGCTCAAGTTATGGGATCTGATCCGCCTGTCGGCCAGCACTCTCCGCGGCGATACCTGGGCCGGAAGCGTTGCGATGGAATACAACCTCGGCGCTTCAAAAGGCTTTTTCCCTAAAATCTACGACAAGCCCTGCTATACCGCTCCGGTCGACACCCAGCCGATCGGCATCCACAGGACGCAGCAGGAATTCGCCCAGGAACTCGCTTACGCCTTTAAGGAACAGGGCTTCGACCTCTATAACCTCTATCTCATCCCTGGCGAGGAAGGCCGTGACCACCTTTGGATGAAAATCATCAACGTCCGCTACCGCGAGGAAGAAGAGGTCCGCTGCCGCATCGAGCACGTCCTTGCCTCCCTCACCCCTTCCAATTTCTGCACGGCCACAGCCGTTATTGAGGCGGACGGCGTCTCTGAACACGAATACCGGTTCCGCATTCAGGATCTGAAGCGCTACCATGAAGGAAAAATGGGCGAGAATGAGTTCCGGATCATCGCCCCTCTACGAGAAGCGTCTTCCAGGCCGAATGAATACGAAGCATGCCGCCTCTACCAGCGGCGCAAGCGGATTTGGATGCTCACCTTCCGCCCCTGGTTCCGCTCCTTTCTCGGAAACAGTTCCGGCAAATTCAAGTACGAAGTCGGCGTGGGGCTGGGTCCCGAAGGCTATCTCTTCGACCAGATCTACTACAATTTCTGGGCCACTTACACCATCAAGTCGAGCACGCAGAGCATCGGCAGCCGAGACGCCCTCAACCCGTCGCGCCTCATCAACGTACGCACCGATTCGATCCTGTATAACCAGGCGAATTCGTTTCACGTCGAGCAAGCGTATCTGCAGAAAAGCTGGAATTTCGGCCAGGGCTGGCTCTCCCGGCTGGCCCTCGGCTATTTCGAGATGGCTTACGCGGGCGCCTCCTGGGAAACGCTCTATTATCCGGTGCAATCGAACTGGGCCATCGGATTTGAAGTGGCTACTCTTCTCAAGCGCAATTATTACGGCATTGGATTCCAGAGAAAAATCCGCAAGCTGACAGAGAAGGGATACGAATATTTCCCCTACACAGGCCTTCAGTACTTCCTCGAATTTTACTATCAGTATAAGCCTTTCGACGTCGATTTCCGGATCAGCGCCGGCCAGTTTCTCGCCCGCGACAAAGGGATTCGGATCGAAGGAGGAAGAACTTTTCTCAGCGGGCTGCGCGTCGGCCTCTGGTACACGCTCACGAATGCAAACGATGTCGTGAACAACCAGCGCTATTACGACAAAGGCTTCTCGATCTCAATGCCGCTTGATCTTTTCCTCAACAAAACCAGCCGCTCGCGGATCACCTACGCCATGTCGGCCTGGCTCCGGGACTGCGGCGCCCGCGCCGCTACCGGCAAGCAGCTCTATCCCACTCTCTACTGGGAGCGCTACAACTCCAAGCCCGTCGTCTATTAGATGTAAAACCGCTTTACATTTCTTCCAGCCGGTCCAAAACCTGCTTGGCTCCGTAGGTGAATATCAGATCCGCCCCGGCTCTTTTGATGCTGAGCAGCGTTTCGAACAGCACCTTGCCGCCATCTATATACCCAGCCTGGCTGGCTGCCTGGATCATCGAATATTCTCCGCTCACATGGTACGCAGCGATCGGGCGGTTTGTCTGCTCTCTCAGTTTCGCGATCACATCGAGATACAAGCCTGCGGGCTTCACCATCAAAATGTCTGCGCCCTCTTCTTCGTCGAGCTGCGCTTCGATCAAAGCCTCCCGCCTGTTCGCCGGATCCATCTGGTATGTTTTTTTGTCTCCGAACTGAAGCTTCACATTCAGCGCGCTCCTGAACGGCCCGTATAAAGCCGATGCATATTTCGCGCTATAGGCCAAAATCCCGACCGACTCGAAGCCCTCCTGATCCAACGCCTCTCTGATTGCCTTCACCCTGCCGTCCATCATATCGCTGGGAGCCACGAGATCGATGCCGGCTTCGGCCTGCATCAGAGCCATCCGGATCAGGCAATCGATCGTTTCGTCATTTCCGACCTCTCCTTTCCCGTTCACCAACCCATCATGGCCATGCGTCGTGAATGGATCGAGCGCCACATCGGCGATCACAGCCAAGCCCGGAATCTCTTTCTTGATTTTTCCCACAGCTCGCGCGAGGAGTCCATCCGGATTCCATGCCTCTTCAGCGTATTCGCTCTTCAAATCCGGGTCGATGACCGGAAACAACGCCACGGCTGGAACGCCTCTGGAGTAGAGCGCTTCCGCCTCTTTCACCAAAAGATCGATAGAAAGCCGCTCGACGCCGGGCATGCTTGGAATGGGAACTCTGCAATCTTCCCCCTCAACGACAAAAAACGGAGCGACCAGATCCGCGGCAGTCAATACCGTCTCCTGAACCATCTTTCTCACCGCCTCCGACTTCCTGTTCCTCCGCATCCGAATCGGAAAAGAATAGCGCGTATGGCTTGAAACATCTGCAAGGTGCATAAACCCTCCTAAAATATTGAATGGTTAAAGATGCATTTTTTGAGAAATTCTGCCAAACGAATCTCTCGCGGTTTCTCATGGAAATATTTCTTGATCTTCTCTATAAAGTTTGGCACGCTCTCTTATTGGGCTATATTTAGAAGGCTTTGAGGAGGAAAAATGCTGCAGGGTTACGAGGAATTCACGGAAAGCCAGGTCAAGATCCTGGAACATTTCGTCACCAGCACATCGAGCAACATCTTCGTCTTGCGCAACCTCCCCGAGGTGATCAAAGGGGCTCTCTTTTCCCGCTACTCCCGCTCCACCCTCGGCCTCCGCTCCCTTCTCCTGAAAGAATTCATTTTGAACGAAGACACCGCTTTTTCCGCCATCGCAGGAAAATACTGCGATTCCGACCAGGGCGACCAGATGATCGCCATCCAGAAAGCGCAGAATTTCTACGACCGGATTCTCGATGGCTACGGCGACGATTCGATCGGCGAACTCGGGGGCGCCCACCTCGCGATTGAAAACGTCTCCATGCTCGCCGCCAAAGTGATCGAGGACAGCCGCATCGGAGGGTCTCCCCTTGAAAAATCGACCCGCTATATCTACTTCGACCAGAAAGTGAACGGCCAATATCTTTTCTACCAAGAGCCCGTTCTCATGACCTCCGCCTATCGGGAACTCTATCTGGAAACCTGCAACCACCTCTTCGACACCTATAGTAAATTGATCCCCCCTCTGACCGCCCTCATCGAGCAGGGATTCCCGAAAGAGCCCACTATTTCCAAGGCAGCTTACACAGCCGCCCTCCGCGCCAAAGTCCTCGACTGCCTCCGCGGACTTCTCCCCGCCAGCGCGATGACCAATATGGGCGTCTTCGGCAATGGCCGTTTTTACGAAACGCTCATCCAAAAAATGAATTGCCATAACCTTGCAGAAATGCAGGAGATTGGAAAAAAAGGGCATCAGGAACTCACGAAGGTGATCCCTTCCTTCATCCGCCGCGCCGATCCGGCCCATAAACACCAGCAGGCGTTTTCTCATTTCCTCGACGGAATGCAAAACGAGCTGAAAGAATTTGCGCTGCACCACGCCAAAAAAGTCGAGCCGCAGCCCAGCGCCGGCGTCCGCCTCATCCATTTCGATCCCGACTCGATTTACAAAGTCGGAGCCGCTCTTCTCTTTAGCTGCACTTCCGGCGGCCTGAAAGAACTCGAAGAGCTCTGCCGGAGTCTCTCCGACGAAGAGATGGCCCGCCTTCTCGAAACCGCATCAGCTTCTCGCGAAAACCGCCGCCACAAGTCGCCCCGCGCCCTCGAGCACGCCGACTTCACTTTTGAAATCCTCTCCGATTTCGGCGTCTACCGCGACCTCCACCGCCACCGGATTCTCACCCAGGAACGGCAGCTCCTCTCCTGCAATTACGGCTACTACACTCCTCAGGAGATCGTCGGAACCGAAATGCAAAAACTCTATGACGATGCAATGGAAAAAGCGAAAAAAGCCTACGACACCATCGCCGCCGAGCTGCCTGAAGAAGCCCAATATGCCGTCCCGATGGCCTACAATATCCACTGGTACTTCCACGTGAACCTCCGCTCGCTCCAGTGGCTTTGCGAGCTTCGCTCCCAGGCTGCCGGCCATCCGACCTACCGCCTCATCGCCCAGGAAATGGCCCGGCAGGTAAGTATCGCCTTGCCTCCATTTGAGCGATTCTTTAAATTTGTCGACTATGATGGATACGAACTCGGCCGTCTTGGCGCCGAAATCCGGCATGAAGAAAAAATGAAAGCCCGCACATGAGTTCCGAAAGACTAGTCCCCGGCAGCGTCATCGGAGGCATGCTCCTTGTCGCCGGCAGCTGCATCGGAGCTGGGATGCTCGCCCTTCCGATCCTTACAGGGCTTGCAGGATTCGTCCCCTCGCTCTCTATGCTCCTCGTCGCCTGCCTCTTCATGACCTTCACCGCCTTGCTCCTCGTCGAGATCAATGGCTGGTTCTACGGCCAGGTCAATCTCATTTCCATGTCAGGGGAGTCGCTCGGCAAACCAGGGCGATGGATCGCCTGGACCACCTACCTGTTCCTTTTTTACTCCCTGCTTGTCGCCTACATCTCCGCCAGCGGGTCGATCTTTTCCGCGATCCTCCAGGATCTTCTCGGCCTTCATCTCGTTCCCTGGGCCGCCTCTCTCTTTTTCACCGCGCTATTCGGCTGGATCGTCTACCTCGGAACTCGTCCCGTCGACCTCTTCAACCGGATCCTGATGGCAGGCCTGATCATCACCTATCTCGGAATGATTGGACTCGGCATTTCCCGGATCGAACCGTCTCTTCTCCTCCACTGGGCGCCGGGCTATATGCTCACGTCGCTGCCGATTCTGGTCGTCTCGTTCGGCTTTCAGAATATGATCCCCAGTCTGACCGCTTACATGAAGGGAGACCTGAAACGGGTTCGCCTCACCATTCTGGGCGGAAGCGCGATCATTCTCTTGGTTTATCTGGTTTGGTCGCTCCTCGTCCTCGGCGTTGTTCCATTCGAGGGATCCGGAGGCATCCTGGACAGCTATCTCAAAGGCGAAGAGGCGACGATCGCTCTCCGCGCTATTCTCGGCACGACCTCGATCAGCTATTTCGCTCAGGGGTTCGCCTTTTTTGCCATTATCACTTCATTTCTTGCCCAAGGGCTCACTTTGGCCCACTTTCTCGCTGACGGATTCAAGGTCGCCCCTTCCCGCAAGAACATCCACTGGTTCTGTCTTTTAGCCTTGGTTCCACCGCTCCTCTTTTCTCTGATTGAGCCGCAGGCCTTTTTTAAGGCGCTCGGATTTGCGGGCGGTATTTGCGCCATGATCCTCTTCGGCCTCCTCCCCATCGCTATGGCCTGGATCGGACGCTACAAGAAAAAACTCTCTTCGAACTATCACGTCGCCGGCGGCAAACCCGCTCTCGTCGTCGCTCTTCTCTTCGCTTGCCTCGTGATCGGCTGCGAGCTCTTCCGTATTTTTTCGTTTTAACTGCAGGTTTTTATGATGAAAAGCCGCCTCGTTGGAGGCATTCTACTCGTTTCAGGAACTGCTATCGGAGCCGGAATGCTGGCTCTACCGGTCATTACTTCTTTCGCCGGATTTTTTCCTTCTTTTGCCCTCCTCGGAATCTGCTGGCTTTTCCTCTTTGCGACCTCCTGGCTGCTCCTCGACGTGAACCTCGCGTTCCGGGGCGAAGTCAACATGATCAGCATGGCGGGAAGAACTCTTGGAACCGCGGGCAAAATGATCTGCTGGATCTCCTACCTGCTCCTTCTCTATTCCCTCATTGCCGCATACATCGCAGGGGGAGCCCCCCTCTTTCTCCAGGGCCTTCAGTGGTTGACCGGACTCTCCCTCCCTTCTTGGGCAGGGCCGCTCCCGCTGCTCCTTCTTTTCGGCGTCTTCGTCTATCTCGGCACCCACGCTGTCGACTGGCTGAACCGCGTTCTCATGATCGGCCTCATCGCCACCTATTTCCTTCTGGTCGCCTTCCTCCCGTCGCATGTCGATTTTTCTCTTTTAAAGCATGTCGATGCCAAGGCAGTCTGGATCGCCGTTCCCGTCATGATCACCTCGTTCGGATTCCATATCATCATCCCGACGCTAACGACTTATCTCGATCACAACGTCAAACAGCTCCGCCTTACGCTCCTCATCGGAAGCCTCGTTCCTTTCCTCGTCTACGCCCTCTGGGAATTCCTCATTCTCGGCGTAGTTCCCCTTTATGGCGAATCGGGACTCATCGCCGCCTGGATCCACGGAGACACCGGAACGGCGTCCCTCTCTCAGCTTCTCAACAGCCGGTGGATCGTTTCGATCGCGAGCGCCTTCTCGCTCTTCGCGATCCTCACATCTTTTCTGGGCGTCTCTCTCAGCCTCTCCGACTTCCTTGCGGACGGCCTTAAAATGCGGCAGCATACCCTCGGCCGCGAATTTTCCTGCCTTCTGACCTTTTTTCCCCCTCTTATCTTCGTCTACACCTATCAGCGGGGGTTCATCCTGGCCCTCCAATACGCCGGCATTTTCGTCGTCATCCTCCTTTGCGTCCTGCCTGCCCTGATGGCCTGGAAGCTCCCCGCCTACCAGACGCCCAAGCGCCGCGCCCTCCTTTGGGGAGTCCTCCTGATTTCAGCCTTTGTCATCTGCCTCGACATCCTCGAGCAGATGGGCAAGCTGAAAGAACTCGTCTCATCCTATCTGTAGGAGGAAAACCCTCCCTTTTGCGATACTGAGAGGATGTTCAAGCTCAAAGCCGACTATACCCCTACCGGAGACCAGCCCGAGGCGATCGACCGCCTCGTCTCCGGCGTCAATGCCGGAAAAAAATCGCAGGTCCTCCTCGGCATTACCGGCTCCGGCAAAACCTTCACCATGGCCAACGTCATCGAGCAGACCGGCAAGCCCGCCATCATCCTGGCTCACAATAAAACTCTCGCCGCCCAGCTCTACCAGGAATTCAAAAGCTTCTTCCCCGACAACGCCGTCGAGTATTTTGTCTCCTACTACGACTACTATCAGCCCGAAGCCTATATCGCCCGCACAGATACCTACATCGAAAAAGACCTCGCCATCAACGACCGGATCGAGAAGATGCGCCTTAGCGCCACCCGCTCTCTCATTGAACGGCGCGACGTCATCATCGTCTCCTCCGTCTCGTGCATCTACGGCCTGGGAACTCCCGAATACTACAGCCAGATGGTTCTCTACCTCTCCGTCAGCCAGCAGGTGCGCCGCGACGACGTCCTTCTCCATCTCGTCGACCTCCACTACACCCGCAGCGATTACGACCTTGTCCGCGCTTCCTTCCGCGCCCGCGGCGACGTCCTCGAAATCGTCCCCGCTTACGAAGACGACCTCGCTTACCGCGTCGAATTTTTCGGCGACGAAATCGAACGGATCAGCGAGATCGACCCGATCACAGGCAAAGTCCGCAAACGTCTCGACAAAATCGCTATCTTCCCCGGATCCCACTACGTCACTCCGGAAAACGTCCGCTGGCAGGCGATCGACACGATTAAAAAAGAAGTCACCGAGCGAATCGCCTTTTTCCAATCGGAAAACCGGCTCATCGAAGCGCAGCGCATCCGCGAACGCACCTACTACGACCTCGAAATGATCCGCGAAATCGGCTACTGCAAAGGAGTCGAGAACTATTCCCGCCACTTTTCGAAGCGGCTTCCCGGGCAAGCGCCTCCCTGCCTCCTCGATTACTTTCCTGACGATTTCCTCTTCTTCATCGACGAGTCGCACCAAACGCTGCCCCAGCTCCACGCCATGTACAACGGCGACCGCTCCCGCAAACAAGCTCTCATCGAATTCGGCTTCCGCCTTCCCTCCGCCTTCGACAACCGCCCGCTTAAATTCGAAGAAACCTACGAAAAATTCCGCCAGGTGATCTATGTCTCCGCCACCCCCGGCCACTGGGAAGTGGAGCAGGCCCAAGGAGACATCGTCCAGCAGATCATCCGCCCCACCGGCCTTCTCGACCCATCCATCGAAGTGCGTCCCGCTTCCGGCCAGGTCGACGACTGCCTCGAAGAGATCCGCAAAGAGACCGCCCTCGGAGGCCGAGTCCTCGTCACCACCCTCACGAAAAAACTCTCCGAGGATCTCTCCAAATACCTCAATGAGATCGGCGTCAAGGCGAAATACCTCCATTCCGACATCGATACTCTCGAGCGGATGCAGATCCTCAAATCGCTCCGCCTCGGTGAATTCGACGTCCTCGTCGGCATCAACCTCCTCCGCGAAGGGCTCGATCTTCCCGAAGTCTCCCTCGTCGTGATCCTCGACGCTGACAAAGAAGGATTCCTCCGCTCCGAAACAGCCCTCATCCAGACCTGCGGCAGAGCCGCCCGAAATGTCCGCGGCAGAGTCATCCTCTACGCAGACAGACAAACCGAATCCATCCGCAAAACCATCGAGATCACTCAGGCCCGCAGAGCTCACCAGGAAGCCTACAATCTTGAGCACAACATCACCCCGCGCTCCGCTAAGCGCGGCGACGTCGCCTCGCTCGAAGAGACCTTTGGGTTTGCCGAAGAACCCACGCCCACCCAGCCCGCACCTAAAAAAACAGACATTCCCGATCTTGAAGCGAAGATTAAAGAGTGCGAAACCGAGATGCGCAGAGCCGCCAAAGAACTCCGCTTCGAAGACGCCGGCCGATTCCGCGACCTCATGCGCTATTACCAGAACCTCGAGATGGCCAAAATGGACGGCGAGAAATAGACTCGCTAGCTTTTTAAGCAATCGGGTTTTAATCTTCTCCAGTTATGAAGCTGGCCATCATCGATCATTTGGGCAACCCAGGAGGAGGCTCCCGCTATCTTCGCGCGCTTGTCCCTCAGTTCGTCCGCCTCCGCCCGAATCTTCGCATCACCTTCTTCGGTAGTCCGGAAGCCATTAAGCGTGAAGGACTTATGAGCGAATGGGCGCCACTGGGGATTGAGATCAAGCCTTTAACTTCCTGCTGGCTTGCCAGCAAAACGATTCTCGGCATCAAAGGCTCCCGTTTTCTGATCCGTCTGATGCATCAGAGATATTCCTCCCTTCTCTCTCGCCTTCCTTACGCCCTCTCCGGCGCTGTGCATGAGGAGCTGGAAAAGAAAATCAAGGGATTCGACCTGGCTTTTTTCCCCTGGCCCTATTTTCTCTCGTGTCCGAAATTGCCCTGTCC
>CAYPZU010000023.1:0-4908 GCA_964415395.1 uncultured bacterium | reverse complement strand
ACCACCCGGTAACAATACAGCGGCCTAGGTTCATCGACCGCCAATACTGAGACGCTTTCTCAACAACGTCCACTTGGGCTGCAAAGATCCCAGCCGATCGTCTCGACCCATTTCATAGCCAGCGAGCTCAAAAAGTTTTATCCTGAGCGCGGAGATCAAACGAAAGTGATTCATTTGGCTCCCATGAGCGCCCTTTCTCAAATGGACCGCTCTGAAGCGGAAGCGATCATCAAACGATTTCAGCTTCCAAAACCCTATATCCTCTATCCCACCAACATAAGCCCTCATAAAAACATAAATAGCCTCCTTTCCGCTTTCTTCCTTTTGAGACAACGGGGAATCAACGCCTCTCTAGCGCTTGTTGGCTACGGAACGGAAAACCTGAATGGGAAAAGCTGGGAATACGGTTTAGTCAAGGAAGATCCCCATCCCGACGTTTTCGGCCTCGGTTATGTATCGAACGAGGAAATAGACGCTCTCATACAATGCGCTTCAGCCGTTGTCTCAACCTCTCTCTACGAAGCAGGCAACGGCCCTGGACTTGACGCTTGGGGGAAAGGGGTTCCTGTAGCCATGTCGAACATTCCCTCTTTCCTTGAACATCTTTCGGTTCAAAAAGTCCGAGCTAAAATTTTCGATCCGACTTCTCCGCCTGAAATTGCCGCCGCTTTAGAAGAGATCCTGAAAAATCCCCAGCAGGCCGCCGCCGATGCCCAAGCTTCCCAGGAGGCCATCCGACCTTGGTCCTGGGAAAAAACAGCCAAACAATATCTGCAAGTCTTCGACGAGGCCCTCCATGCAACCCATTAAGTATCCTGTTTACCGCCCCTATCTAGCCGGCAATCTAAAAGCCTACGTCAATGAATGCATCGACACTTCCTGGATCTCATCCAAGGGCAGATTCATTTCCCAATTCGAAACGTCGTTCGCCCACTACATCGGCGCTCCCCACGCAGCCGCGGTATGCAATGGAACGGTCGCCCTCCATCTGGCTCTTCTCGCCTGCGGGATCAAGCCAGGCGACGAGGTGATCGTCCCCGCGCTCACTTACATCGCTTCCGTCAATGCGATCGCCTATGTGGGAGCCAAGCCTATCTTCGTCGACTCTCTCCCCGACACGTTCCAGATGGATCCCGAAGACGTACAGCGAAAGATATCTCCCCGAACAAAAGCGATTCTCGCTGTGCATCTCTACGGTCAGCCTTGCGAAATGGATCAACTCCTCCCTCTTTGCAAAGCGCACAGCCTCTTTCTCATCGAAGACTGCGCCGAAGCGTTCGGAACGACCTACAAAGACACCCATGTCGGCACGTTTGGCGATGTCGGCACGTTCAGCTTTTTCGGCAATAAAACGATCACCACAGGGGAGGGGGGCATGGTCGTCTCGAAAAATCAGGAAATCCACAAGCGGATCCAGCATCTAAAAGGACAAGGAGTTTCCCCTGATAAATGCTATTGGCATGATGCGATCGGCTACAATTACCGGATGACCAACATCTGCGCCGCCATCGGCCTTGCGCAGCTCGAAATCGCCGATTCGATCCTCGCAAAAAAGAGGGGAATCGCCAGCCTCTATTCGCGTCTTCTTGAGAATCTCCCTCTCTCCTTCCATCGCGAGATAGGAAACGTTCGCCACTCATTTTGGATGTGCTCGATCCTCACGCGCGACGCTTCCGACCGCGATCCTCTCCGCGATTATCTCTTCGCCCAAGGCGTTGAAACGCGCCCCTTTTTCTACCCTGTCTCCTACTTGCCTATGTACGAAGAAAAGAAGGGCCTCTATCCAATCGCTGAATCGCTATCGGCGCGCGGGATCAACCTGCCGAGCTACCCCGAACTTTCCTCAGATGATATTCATGAAATCGCCTCCATCATAAGGAACTATTTCGCATGGAAAAAAGACTCCTCCTTTTCGGATGCGGAGGACACAGCCGCAGCGTTGCAGACATCTATTTAGCAGAACACCCAAACCATCAGCTCCTCTTCATCGACGAACACGCAAAGCCCGGAGAAGAGCTCTTCGGCTTTCCCGTTCTTCCTTCCGCCGACCTCGCTTTGCCTTATTTTTTTGCCATCGGCGACAATGTAAAGCGGTTTTACATCTACACCAAAATGGGAGCCGCCAATCTCATCACCATTCAATCCTCAAAAGCCCATATCGGCAAAGAATCGTCAATCTCCAAGGGATGCTTCATCGGCAATTACTCCCACATAGGCCCTCAAGCCCAAATCGGAGAAAATACCATCATCAATAACGGCGCGATCGTCGAACATGAAGTCCGCGTCGGCTCCCACTGCCACATTGGGCCAAGGGCTGTGATCTCGGGAAGAAGCCGCATCGGAGACCTGGTATTCATCGGCGTTGGAGCGACCATCAAGGACAACATCGAAATCTGCTCCCGCGTTATCCTCGGCGCGGGCGCCACAGCAGTCAAATCGATTCTCGAACCCGGAGTCTATGTCGGCTGCCCCGCCCGAAAAATCAAAGAGTTTCCCTCCAATGGCTAAAACTTTCATCCATCCAGACCAAAAAGGCGATTCTCTCTTCCTCTACAAAGATCTCTTTTCCCTTCTCGTCCTCAGAGATCTAAAGCTCCGGTATCGGCAAACAGCTCTAGGCGTCGCCTGGATCCTCCTCCAGCCGCTTCTTCCCACTCTGATTCTGGCTCTCTTCTTAGGTAAATGGATGGGTTCGATCCAATCCAACGCCCCCTATTTTCTCTTCGCCTTGGCCGGATGGATTCCCTGGACTCTCTTCTCTTCCTCTTTACAGCGCTCCAGCCTCAGCCTCATCGCCGAAGCCCCCCTGATTGCAAAGATCTATTTCCCCCGCCTCCTTTTGCCCTTGAGCGCCGCAGCTCCCGCCCTCTTCGATTTTTCGATCTCTACCCTTCTTCTCTACCTCATTTCCCTCTGCACCGGAGTTTCACCCCGCGCCGAATGGGTCCTGTTCCCTCTCTTCGGCATCCTCGTTTGGATCCTTTCCACAAGCATCGGCCTCATTTTTTCTCTTCTTTCCCTCTCATATCGGGACTTTGCCAACCTTCTGCCCTTCGCACTCCAAGCGGGGATGTTCGCAACCCCTGTCTTTTACCCCCTTTCGCTTGTATCCCCCAAATGGTCTCTTCTCTATTCTCTCAATCCCGCTGTAGGCCTTTTCGAAGCGGGCCGATGGGCCCTATTTCCCGATTACCCTATTTCTCCCTTCCTCATCCTGTACTCCCTTTCATTCACCGCTCTTTTTTCCGCATTCAGCTATCATCTCTTCAGAAAAGCGGAATTCAACCTCGCCGACAGGATTTAAATGGCGCCTCTCCTCAAAGCCCACCGCCTCTCCAAAAAATACCGCTTCGGCGAGAAAACGACCTGTCATTCTAAAACTCTCAAAAGCGATCTCTTCTCCCTCTTCCGAAAAAAAGCCCCCCGCGAATATTTTTATTCGCTGAAAGATGTTTCCTTCCAACTAGAACAGGGGGAATCATTAGGGATCATCGGCTCCAATGGAGCTGGCAAAAGCACCCTCCTTAAAATCCTCTCCCGCGTCATCTCTCCCACTTTCGGCTGGGCTGAGATCGCAGGCAGAACGGGCGCTCTTCTTGAAGTGGGAGCCGGATTTCATCCGGATCTAACAGGACGGGAAAACATCTATCTCAGCGGCGCCGTCCTCGGCATGACCCGCCGCCAAATCGCCCAAAAGTTCGATGAAATCATCGCCTTCTCAGGCATCGAGGCATCCCTAGACCAACCCGTAAAACGCTACTCCAGCGGCATGTATCTCCGCCTGGCCTTTTCGGTCATGATCCATCTCGACACCGACCTGCTCCTCATCGACGAGGCCCTCGCTGTCGGAGACGCGTCCTTCCAGGCCCGCTGCATTGAAAAAATCAAAACAACCCAAAAACAAGGCAAATCGATCCTTCTCGTATCCCATCAGCTCGACTGGATCGAGAAGCTCTGCCCCCGCACACTGCTTTTACATCACGGAATTCTTGACTTAGACGGTCCTACCAAACCTACTATCGACCGATATAATGCTCTGCTCTCCAGCCTGCCAGCCCATGCATTGCGCTGAGCTCGAAAAGCTGCCTCGCCTCTGAAAAACGCTCCTCTTCCAGCATCGTCAACCCTCTCCAGAAGCCCGCATAACTCCTCCAGCCATGCTCCCATTCGAACCCCGCATACGCCTCAAAATACCGAATCAGCTCGGCTCTCTCGTTCCCGCGCGACTTGGCGATCCGTTCCTCGCATCTCAACAACAGATCGCTGCTAAATATCGGAAACTCATCAGCCAGCCTGTCGATCGCGCAGCTCCGCATCACTCCCGAAACACTTACATCATCCGCAAACGCCAAGAGATCGTTCCCCAAAAAGCAGATCTTGTAATTCGGATTGATCTCCAGAATCTTCTCCACCAGCTCTCCAAGAGAAGGATACCCCTCAAAGCAGCTCCCTGCGATCCTCTCCGGATAGCGGGACTTCTGGAAATCGCACACATCGTCGATCAGGATCACTCCATCCGCAATTCCCGACCTCTCAATCGCTTCCAGCTCTCTCCAGATCGGCGTGTTCTCTACCCCTTTGCCACTCCCTTCCCCATCATAGTGCCCATCCAAATACAGCATGATTTTCCCCTTGCATAAAGGCAAAATCATTCCGAGCAGATCGCCCGAATCGCCAAAATGAAGCTTGATCTTCCTTCCTTTTCCAAAGCGCCTTGCCGCCTTCCGATAAAATTTGCTCGACACCTCGATCGTATGCACCTTCTCAAAGACCTTCGATGCCGCAAACGTCGTGTTTCCTAAATACGTTCCGCTTTCAACGAAGATCTCAGCCCCGAACAAATCTCTCATCCTTCTCAGAAAAGACTCTTTCAGCGCCCCATTCGTGAAATCTTTCGGAACTTCGAAC
>CAYPZU010000022.1:27091-32084 GCA_964415395.1 uncultured bacterium | reverse complement strand
ACATCCTCCGCGACGAGCACTATTTCCATACCCAAAAAATCCCTCGTTTGCAAAGCTGGTGGGGACGCCCTGCTTCGTTTTGGGAAGAGAAATACAGCGGGATGAACCAGGTTTTCGACCCGGCCATCGTCCGCTTCGCCCCCTCGGTGAAAAAAAGAATGGGAATGGTATGAAAAAAGAGATCGCAGGAATCAACGAACCGAAAAAACTGAAACCTCTTTCCCCCATTTACATCTACGAAGTCGATATCGGAAAGGGCAAACCCCTCTACATCGAAGCGAACCGGGTCGACCAAATCGGCCAAACGCTCAGCTTCTCGATCGAGTATACCGACTACATCCTCCATGTGGCCGGGTTCTCCAGCTGGAAATCGTACCAGCTCTATCCAGGTAAAAAAGAAGACATCCAGAAAGAGCGCGCCTCCAAACTGGAAGACACCCCCCCAAAAGAAGCGGCCAGCCAGTTCGTATTCAGCTTATAAATTAGTAGCGGTTTTTTCCCCGTTTCCCGAGAATGGTGCCTCCACAGAATCCACCCAAGAATGCACATGCCTACGATCATAGAGATCTTTGGAATCGACGGAGCGGGCAAAACCACTCTCACGCACAACTTAAAAAGCGAACTTAACGACCGGGGCATCC
Source organism: uncultured bacterium (assembly GCA_964415395.1). Classification (GTDB taxonomy): domain Bacteria; phylum Chlamydiota; class Chlamydiia; order Chlamydiales; family SM23-39; genus CAYPZU01. Next base: position 31,443 of record CAYPZU010000022.1, on the reverse strand, counting down.
TCACCCAGATCGTCTCTCCTTTACAGCTCTCGGATCCCTACTTCAAATCGATCCGGGCCCTGATCCAGAAAATCCCCAAATCGAAGCGGAAATTCCACGAAAGAGCCGAGACGTTTTTCGCCTCCTATTTCAGCTATGCCTTCGTCGACCACTTCCTCAAAGCCTACCTCGGAAATCTCGACGTAGACATGATCATCTGCGACCGGTATGTGAACTCCCACTTTCTGAACCAGGCGAGCTTCGGCGCCGATCTGACCGGCCTCGAACCGCTCTTTGCGCTCCTCCCGAAACCGACTCTATCCCTCATGATTTCTCTCCCGCTGGAAATCGCTCTCTCCCGGCTCAATCTCCGCGGCAATATCCAGCGCCATGAAGAAGAGGAGTTCTTGCGGAAATCTCAGGAAAAACACCTCGAATTTTCTACGACAAATAATATCGTCCTTCTCGATGGGACCCTCTCCCGGAAAGAGCTGACCTTCCACACCATCGACGTTCTCGCGAAGCAGGGAATCAAAATCCCAGCCAAACGGTCGTAAAATGGCGCTCTTCATCATCCGCCACGGCCAAACAGTATGGAACCAGGGACAAATTCTCCAGGGCCATGCCGACATCCCCCTTTCCGCCCGGGGAATCGAAGAAGCACGCCAAATGGCTTTCATGCTGAAAGACATCCCGTTTACCCTCATCGGAGCCTCTCCCCTTCTCCGGACGCGCCAAACAGGCGCAGTCCTCTCTGAAATCCTCCAATCCCCTCTTGAAATCTGTCCGGAGCTGCTCGCCCGCGGCTATGGTCCCTGGGAAGGGAAATCCATTTCAAAAATCCGGGAAGAATACAGCCGGGAGTTCGACGAAATGAAACTCTGGCCCCTATCGAAGGTTTTCTCGACGATTCCATTTCCGGGAATCGAAAGCTATGAAACCGTAAGCCAGCGCGCCATCCCTCTGCTGGAGCGGTTTGCCCCCGAGGCGGGAAACTGCCTCTTCATCACGCACACGGGCGTGGTCAGCTCCATCCTTCTCAAACTCGGTTTTTCGGGAACGAAAGTGCCTCTGCTCAGCCAAACAGGATTTATCCGGATCGAAAGGGAAAATGGAACGCTGAAAATCGTTCAAATGGAAGGGCTGATCGACCCGCTGAAATTCAAAGACGTTTTCATCTTCTGAAAAGAGCGGAGAGCGGATTCCCTCTCTTCCTGCAGCTCCCGCTCGGAAATACGCATCCTCTCCAATAGCTCTCCGCCCACAGGCAGATCCTCGATTTCAAAGGCCCCCTCCCCCAGACTTCTGCAGGGGAATGAGTAGAACAGATCTGGGTCGATCCCGTAGCGGTTTGAGCCGCTATAGACGCCGGAAGAGAAAAGAGAGCCTTTCCGATAGAGCGCCCGTGCGTGGGAAACAGCCGCCCAGCAAGCGGAAAAGCCGGAAGAAATTCCCCCCTTCATCTCCGTCACGGCCGGAGCCCGGGTTTGTAAAATCCGAACGAATTCCCTGCTTCCCTCGACCGCAACCGTAGGAGAATGGTTGCCGAAAACCGGAACGCGCCGCCTGCATGCGTTCGAAGCCCGGTGTTCATCGAGCAGAGTGAGAGCGTGGAACCTGTCTGAAGCGAGGCCAGAGGACTTAAAAAGAACGTAGGCATTTGTATTGCATGGATTTGCAATGACAATCGAAACGGCATCCCTGCGCGCGGAACGGCCGAGCGCTTCGCCCTGCTTTGCGAGAGCCTCCCAGTTCGCCTCGCGCACTTCGCGGCTGAGGCCAATCGCCGCGCCGGCGAAAAAAACGAGATCGGCCCCATCGAACGCACAGCCGGCCTCATCGGTGCAAACAACCTTTTGGAGGCGGGGAAGGAAACAATCTTCCAGCTCCATCCGCACTCCTTCGCATTTTTTCAGATTCTCTGGTTTAACGAGAAGCCGCAGCTCGATCGGCTCATCCGGTCCGAAAATCTCTTCGCGCGCAGCTAAAAATGAAAGGAAAGAGCCTACCTGGCCGGATGCCCCGGTGACGGCAACCCGCTTCATCTCTTTTCCATGAACGCTTCATAGGAGCGGTAGCATTCGGAAATCGGCCGATTCGTGTTGAAGCGGACCAGAGAGAAATGAGAAGCGCAGATGGAGAGCGCTTGAGCGATATTCGCATGATACTGCTCAATACGCCTCCGCGTCACCTCGGGCGTGTCGAATTTCCGGTTCCCCAAATTCGACAGGCAAACATCGCAAATGTCAGACTGTTTCGGCGGAGCCGATCCCGCATTATAGATCGCCCCGCACGCTTTGCAGACCATTCTTTCCGCAATCCGCGCCTGGCAAACCGCATCGTCCGCTTCGAGAAGAACAGCTGTCGCATGAGGCTGGAGCTTCAGCTCCGTTAACAGATCCGCGAGAAAGCGGGCCGATTCTTCCGTTCTCGGATAGCCATCCAGAATGAAGGAAACATTTTGCTCTGACAATTTTATCACTTCCTTTCGAATGAGTTGCTGAATCATCTCCTCTTCCAGGAAATCGCCTCGGCTCAAGATCTCTTCCGCCTTCATCCCGAAAGGAGTGCCGAGCGCCATCTCTTCGCGCACCAGATCGCCTACAGAACAATGGACGAATCCAAAATGCGTTTTAAAAAAATGGGCGAACGTCCCTTTTCCTGCGCCAGGCGGGCCAAGCAAAATAAATATCGTGATCATAGCAAACATGGCGGGAATCTTAAGCGCTCTGAAAATATCCTGTCAAGAAACGATAGGCAAATTTTTTTTCAACTATTTAATTTTAAGGATACTAACAAAGAGTTTGTCCGAATCTTAAGCCTCCAGTATCATACTTCACCATTTGAGAATCCGATGGCAGTTCAACCAACGCATGCACCAGCACCTGGAGCGCACCCCCCGTTCATTCTGATCGGGCTGGGGCCTTATGCGAAAAGCCACTACTTCAAACTCTTTTCAAAACAGGACGTTTTCCCGAAATACATCGTCGATCTCGACTCGAAACGGCAGGAGATCGTCAATTATCTTGGAGAGAAGTCCCGCACGATCGGACTCTATTTCGTCCCGGAAAAAGAGAAAGACAGCCTGACCCTCCCCCCTTCCGTCGCAAACGAGCTGCTTCAGCTCCTCCGCAAGTCGGGAATCCGCCACGCCATTCTCGCGACCGAACCCAAAGCGCACCTCGCCTACCTGAAATTTTTCATCGAAAACGGCATCCAGGTGCTCGTAGAGAAACCGCTCACCTCCCCCCCTTTCTCCTCCTGGTCGCCCGCAGCGGCGCAGAAAATCGAAGACGACTACACTCTTCTTCTGAACAGCTCCGGTTCGGTGCGGGTCGACCTCCACTGCCACCGGAGATACCACCCCGTCTATCAATTCGTCATCCGGGAAATGGAGCAATTCCTCAAAGAGTTCGACGTCCCATTGACCTTCTGCGACATCTACCACTGCGACGGCATGTGGAATATGCCCAACGAATTCCTAAGCCGGGAAAACCACCCCTATAAGTACGGCTACGGCAAGCTGATGCACAGCGGGTACCATTTCATCGACCTGCTCGCCTGGCTCATCCAGACGAACCAGAAATTCTGCACCAAATCCGCAGATTCGGCCGAACTCTATGCCGCCTCTTACACCCCCACCGACTTTCTTGGGGCGTTGAACGAGTCCGATTACAAACGCTTCTTTCCTTCAGCCGACTACCGCCCGATCTTCGAAAGCCCCTCCCAATTCGGCTTCGACCAGTTCGGCGAACTCGATTTCTTCAGCCTCATGCAGCTCACCCGTCAGAAAAGAAAAATCACCACCTGCAGCCTCAACCTCCTCCAAACCGGATTTTCCCGTAGAGCCTGGAGCCATCTCCCCGAGGACACCTACAAAGGGAACGGACGGATCCGCCACGAGCGGCTGAATTTACAATTCGGCCCCCTTCTCAACATCCAGGTTCACAGCTACGTCGCGGAAGAAGAGAAAAACGGTTCCCTCTGCTCCGCGCCGGGGAGCAAAAATCACTTCGACGTCTACCTGTTCCGGAATACATCCCTCATCGGCGGCAAGCCCTTCGCCCATTTCCGCTCCGAAGACTTCCTGGTGCCAGGAGACACAAGGAGCTTCAACGAAATTTCCCGCGAAAAATGTTTCAGGAACTTTCTCTCCGGCGCCCCCTCCCTTTCGAGCCTCGAAGACCAAAAGCTCGGCATCCAGATCCTGTGCCATTCGCTGAGAGCCCTGTGCAAAAAAAATAAGAAATCGGCCCCAATCGAAACATTTACGATTGCCCGATAAATCGATTGTTGATAAACCCTTTTGGCTATCTTTAAAATGGAGGTTGTATGGCATCTCAGCTTTCTCTCTCTCTCCGCCTGGCTGTCGA
>CAYPZU010000022.1:18737-27081 GCA_964415395.1 uncultured bacterium | reverse complement strand
TTATTGTGCACGACGGCAAAGTTCTCCTCGCAAAACGGGCTCCCCAATGCAAAGTCGCCCCGAACGTCTGGAATGTGCCAGCAGGAAAAGTCAAGCTTCTGGAAACCTCGCGGGATGCGGTCGTCCGCGAATCCCTCGAAGAAACCGGGCTTGCAGTCAGAGTGCATAGACTGATTTGCGAATCAGCCTTCTCCATGAAAAGCGGCGACGAGACGGTTTACAGAAATATGTTTACCTACCACGTTGTCCCCGAGGAAAGCGTCGAAGTGACCCTGAACGACGAACATACCGAATACGCCTGGGTAAGCAAACTAGAACTCGCCAATGTTAAATACGATTCGATGAATGAACGGCTCCGCAAACTGATTGCTGAAGTGCTATGAGCTCCCTTTCCCCTCATATCTCGCATGATCGTGGCAGCATCGCTTTCAACTATCGGGTCTGCGGCGTTGCTCTGCACAACGAGAAAGTTCTCGCTGTTCAGATCAGCCCCTATCGATTTTGGGTGCTCCCGGGCGGGCGAGGGGAATATCTCGAATCTTCGCGCGAAACGCTCGAACGGGAAATCGAGGAAGAAACGGGCTATAAATGCAAAGTTGGGCATCTCGCGTGGATCGCAGAAGATTTTTACCGCTTCGAAGATCAGAAAGTCCATGAAATCGCCTTCTACTATCTGATCGATCTTCCCGATGAGGCAAAAAGACTCTCCTCCTGGGAAACTGCGGAAGATGCCAAATCGCATGAAGAGAAAAAAGAACTTAAATTCCGGTGGATTCCGATCGACGAACTTCCCAAGACGCAGTTCTTCCCAGAATATCTGAAAACCCGTCTTGCCGCTCCTCCTAAAGCGACGGAACACATCATTTACAAAAAAATATGAAACATAGCGCGCCCATCATCACCATCGACGGACCCAGCGGCAGCGGCAAAACTGCTGTCGGACCCGAACTGGCGCGCCGCTTCAATCTCCCCTTCCTCAGCATCGGATCGCTCTTCAGGGCAGCCGCCTGGGGCGTCCATCAAAAGATGACTCTGGACGAACTCTTCCGCAAACTGGAAATCGGACGCCGGGGATCGATCCTTCTTCCTTCGATCAACGGGCAAACTCTCGACGCGGAACTCTACCAAAACCCCCATCTCGAAACCCTGGCTCCCACACTCGCAGCCGACCCCGCCCTCCGAGCGTTCATCCACGAAAAAGTCCGCGCCTTAAGCGCCTCCTCCGGCCTGATCGCGGAAGGAAGGACCGCCGGCAAAGTATTTGAAAACGCCGGCTGCAAAATCTATTTAACGGCGGACAGGGAAGAGAGGCTTAAACGGAACTTGCAGGAAAGCCGCAGGCTCGGAGTCCAAACGGACGAAAAAGAACTGGCCGCCATCCGCAAGGCAAGAGACGAAAAAGACGCCTCCCGAAAAACGGATCCTCTCCGCATCTCGTCGGATATGCTTGTCTGGGACTCCACCTATTCTACTTTCGAACAGACTTGCAGCCGCCTCGAACGGCATCTGAAACACCACCTCGCCGATGAGAAGCTCCGGATCTCGATCATCATCCCCGTCCGCAACCGGCAGGAACATCTAACCCTTTGCCTCGCATCCCTTGCAAAGCAAACCCTGCCGAAAGACCAGTTCGAAATCATCGTGATCGACGACGGCTCGTCCGACGCAAGCGCTGAAATCGCGCGGCAAAGCGGCGCGCAAGTGATCCGCTCCTCTCACAAAGGCCCTTCGGCCGCCCGGAATCTCGGGATCGAGCGGGCCGGCGGAGAAATCATCCTTTTCCTCGACGCCGACATCCTGGTAGAACCCGACTTCCTTTTCAAACTCCAGACGAGGCACGCCCGGACAAACGACTTGCTCCTCCTGGGCGCCCGCCGCCACCTGCCTGAAGGGGCTTCAACCTACGAAAACCAGCCTATCCGTCTCGACAGCAGAGAAAAACTCCTCAAAGGCTACTCCTACTGCCTCTCCCACCTCAACCATCCCTGGAGCCTTGCCTATACCTGCGTTTTCTCCGTCTCCAAATCGCTTCTGGAACAGGAGCGGTTCGACGAATCGTTCACCGGATGGGGTCTCGAAGACATCGAATTCGCTTTCCGCCTCTGCGAACGCGGAGCAAGAGCCGCTTTTTCCCCCTGCATCCCCGGCTACCATCTCTACCACGACCGGACGTTCGATGCGAAACGGTACGAAAGCTGGCTTGCCAACCTGAACAGGTTCACTGAGAAACATCCCCATCCCGGCGTTCAATCGTTCAACCTCTTCAAGCCGGTCTTCAATCCCGCCGTCCTGGCCAATTTCTTCGATGTGTTCGCAGCTTTCGAAGGAACCAGGCCCGATCCCGGCTCAACAGTTCTCGACCTCTCCCTCTCCTCTCAAGACCCCCTTTCCCAAATCCAGGATTGGATCTCTGAAAACCCTGGGAAGCATGTAACCCTGACCGACGATCCCGGCCGCATCCTCTACGAAATCTATCTTCCCTTCATCGGAAAAGGAGCGGTACAGGCGTTCCTCCCCAAAGGGGGCCCATGAGGGAAGAATGCATCTTAGAAACTAAAACCGGATGGCTCCAGCTCGTCATCGACGCTCCCCCAAAACCCAGATCGGTCTGGATTTTCTGCCATGGCCTCACGGGCGACCGGTGCGGACCGCAGCGTATCCTCTCCTATCTCGCAGACGGAATTTCCCAACATGGCGCCGCCGCCATCCGGTTCGATTTCAGAGGATCGGGAGACTCTTCGGGAGACTTTTGCGACACCTCCTTCTCGCAAATGACCGAGGATCTATCCTCCGTCATCAGTTGGGCAAAGCGGCGCTACCGCCTCCCGATCCATCTCGCAGGCCTCAGCGTCGGAGCTGTTCCCGCCGTCCTCGCCGCGCAAAAAGAGAGCTGCGAAAAACTCTTCCTCATCAGTTCAGATCTTTTGGACAACCCCTCTTTCTCCTCTATCAAACATCCGAATCCGCTCCGCGGCGGCCATTTTTTCCTGAACGCTCCCTACTATACGGAAAGGGCGGCCCTAAGCCCCCGAAAAATCCTGGCCGCTTTAAACCTCCCCGCCATCTCGTTTTACGGAGAACTGGATGAAAAAGTTTCGCAGGCTGCAAAGGAAATCGAACCGCTCGAAGGGGCAGTTGGAATTCCTGGAGCGGGACACCTGTTCGAGTCTGTCCCTGCAAGAGAAAAGCTATTAAAGGAGATGATCAAGCTGCTATGAACCGAAACCTGATGACACTCTGCCTCATCGTAAAAAACGAGAGCAAATACCTCGCCAAATGCGTCGCCAGCGCAGCCGACATCGTCTCGAAAACGGTCATCATCGACACAGGATCAAAAGACGACACCCCGGAGATCGCCCGGAATCTCGCTGACGAATTCCACTCCATCCCCTTTGAAAACGACTTCAGCAAAGCGCGAAACTACGCCCTTCAGTTCGTCCAAACTCCCTGGGTTCTCTACCTGGACGCCGATGAGAGTTTCGAAACCCTCGACGCCGAAAATCTACTGCAATGCGTCAGCGAAGCGCCCGATGCCGTGTGGGGCTATCAGCTTACCCGCTATAATTTTTTCGGGACAGGAGGATGGTACACCTCGAAAAACCTGAAAGTCTTCCGCAATTCGCCCCAGATTTTTTACGAAGGGAGCGTCAGCGAGTCGGCTTCCAAATCGATCCAGCGCGGCGGCGGACAGATCGTCGACGCCCCCGTCCTCCTCAACCATTACGGCCACTGCCGGAGCGTTCAGGACCGGGACGCCAAAGCCCATTACTATCTCAAGCTCATGCAGGGCGAAATCGAGAAGAAAGGCCCGAATAGCCGGCTTATGGGCTACATCGGGATGATCCTCCGCACCCTCGGCAAATTTGAAGAAGGGCTTGAGACCGCCTCGAAAGGGCTCGCCCTTGCACCCGATTCGGCCCACTCCCACTACTGCAAAGCCCAGGTTCTCCGCTCCATGAACCGGATCGAAGAAGCGCTTATCCATTATGTGAAAGCCTCGGAACTCAGCCCAAACGACCCCACTTTCTGGAATATGGTCGGCCTCATGCACATGACCTTGGGCCGGTACGACGAAGCGGAAGAGTGCTTCGAGAAAACCTATGCGCTGAACCCGATCCTGATCCACGCCTACGTCAATCTCGGCCTCCTCCATCAAGCGAAAGGAAACGATGAAAAAGCGCTCCAATGCTTCGAATGGGTCGCTGCGCGGAACCGCGGCTTCCTCCACGAAGATTTCGCCTCGCGCATGGAATGCGACCCCTACCGGGAATTCTACTACGAAACGATTTTTAAATACTGCGGCCTCGGCTACCACCTGGCCTACGCCAGAGAAAAACTGAAACGAAAAGAAGAAGTGTTTTTCCATGGATACGCGCTTTCCCTCTGACTTCCTCTGGGGCGCCGGAACCTCCTCGTATCAAATCGAGGGAGCGGCGCGAGGCTGCGGAAAAGAAGAATCGATCTGGGATCGCTTTTGCCTAAAACAGGGCGCGATTCAAAACGGCGACACGGGAGATTCGGCCGCAGATCATTATCGTCTTTGGGAAACTGACGTCGAACTGCTCAAGCAGTTAAAAGTGAATAGCTACCGCTTCTCCATCTCGTGGCCCCGCTTCTTTCCCTCCGGCAAAGTCAATCCCGAGGGGAAAGCCTTTTACGATCGGCTGATCGACAGGCTTCTGGAAGCGAAGATCGAACCGATGGTCACTCTCTATCATTGGGATCTTCCCCAAAGCCTTGAAGACACGGGAGGATGGCCCGAGCAGAAAACCGCTGAAGCGTTCAGCGCCTACGCAAGAGCCGCTTTTCTCGCCTTTGGAGACCGCGTACGTTTTTGGATCACGCAAAACGAACCTTGGGTCGCCGCCACCCTCGGCTACGGCCTCGGCATCCACGCGCCAGGCCGCAAAGATCCCACTCTCGCCCTCAAAGCCTCCCACAACCTGCTCCTTTCACACGGGATGGCCGTCCAGGAAATCCGCCGGCTCGCAAAAAAATCGGTCAAACTCGGGATTGCCCTCAATTTAAGCCCCGTCTACCCGAAAGGCCCGCTTGCCGATGCCCACGATCTCCGACTCAACCAGTTCTATCTCGATGGCCTCTTCAAAGGCCGCTATCCCGAAGCGATTGATTTCCATCCTCCGGCTGAAGAAATGAAAACCATCTCCGAGCCGATCGATTTTCTCGGGATCAATTATTACACCCGAGTCCAGCTCAAACCCGATGGCGAACCCATCGCAGAATCTCCAAACGCCTATTCCTCTATGTGGGAATTCTATCCCCAGGGGCTCTCCGAAATCGCCGAACGGGTTTGGAATGAATACAAACCGAAAGAGATCTTGATCACCGAAAATGGAACCGCCCTCGACGGAATCGACGACCCGATGCGGATCGAATACATAAAAGCCCATCTCGGCCAGATCGGCCGGCTCCTCGAGAAAAAGATCCCGGTCCGGGGCTATTTCGCCTGGTCTCTCCTCGACAATTTCGAATGGGCGCACGGCTACGGCAAAAGATTTGGACTCGTGCATGTCGATTACAAGACGATGAAACGGACGCTGAAATCGAGCGGGAGGTGGTATGCAGACATTGCAAGCGCCTAAACTCCATCGCTGCGAGATCCCGGAAGGTTCCTTCTCCCTTCTTGAAGAAGGCATGCGCCGCGATGAGTCGGTCGTATTCCTCCATGGGCTGGGAGAAAACCGCACAGGCGTCAATTATCTCTTTCGCGACCTTTCCCGCGCCCTCCAAAGTTCCTACACCGTCTACCGGTTCGACCTCGCCGGCTGCGGAGACTCGACCCTGCCTCTTTCAATGCCGCTTTGGGAGAAGCAGATCGAAACCCTGCGGAAAAAGCACCTGGGCGCATACCGGAAGACCCACTGGATCTCGCGGGGCCTTTCAGCCTGCCTGCTGCCGGAAGACGGGATCGCCATCGCGCCGCCGATCCCCGGATTCATCCTCGAAACCCTGCCCAAGATCCCACTTGAACCCGGGCAGAAAAACTGGACGCCGCTGGGCGGCTGGCGAACGCTGTCCCCATCGGAAGAAGCCTTCTGGCATCTACTCGGCGTCGAAGCGGGATGCCTGGGAGGATTCTCGGCAGACCGCCGCTTCATCGAAAGCCTTTCCGAGCGGACTCTCTCTACGCGAAGCCGCCGCATCCTCTATTCGAAAAACGGCTGGCCCTTCTCCCTTCCCATCGATGCGAAAGCGATCGACGCAGCCCATTCCCTGTTCCTCTTCGAACAGGACAGAAAAAACCTCAGCAAAACCCTTCATGAGATGTTGAATGGGAAAGATCCGTAGTTTTTTCCTCCCAATCAAGAAAGAGGAGATGGCCCAATTCTTCATTCTCTCCTTCCTAATGTTTTTTCTGATCATCAACAACACCCTCGTCAGAAACCTGAAAGATACGTTTCTCGTCTTAACGAACGGAGCCCTTTCCATCGCATTCATTAAGATGTGGGGCGTGCTTCCTGCGATTTTCCTCTCCCTGGTCGGCTATGGTAGATTGAGCAACCGGATGAAGCAGGAGACGATTTTTTATATCGTCATCTCCGGATTCCTGGTTTTCTTCGCCCTCTTCGGGTTCGTCCTCCTCCCTCATCACGAACTCATCCACTTCAAGGCGCTTGGGAACTGGCTCCGCGAACACTTGCCGATCCACTTCAAAGAACCCATCGGCCTGATCGAATACTGGAGCTATTCGCTCTTCTATATCATGTCGGAGCTCTGGAGCAGCGTCGTCATCTCCCTCCTCTTCTGGCAGTTCGTCAATTCGGTGATCCTCAAAGAACAGGCGAAGCGGTTCTACCCGCTCTTCGGCCAAATCGCCGACGTCGGGATGATCTTCGGCGGCGTTCTTCTCGTCTACATTTCAAAAGCGGGCTCTCTTCAAATTTGGGAAGACCAGGTGCAAAACTTCACCTGGCTGATTCTCATCTCCGGCGTTTGCGGACTCATCCTTTACGCCAAAGCGAACCGCTCATTTGAAAAAGTCAGAGGCCCGGAAATCAAAATCGATGAAAAGACACAGCTTTCCTTCAAGGAAAGCTTCCAATACCTCAGCGGCGCTTCCAATCTGAGATATCTGGCTGTGATGGTTCTCGGCTGCGCGATCGCCGGAAACCTGATCGAAGTCGTATGGAAATGCGAATTGCAGGAATTCTGCACAGGCGAAGCGCAATTTACCGAACTCATGGGCTACTTCTCGATTTTCACCGGCTCCTTCACCATTCTCCTCGTCTTCCTTTGCGGCTATTTTCTCCGCACCAAAGGATGGCTCTTCGGAGCTCTCGCTACACCCCTTTTCACTCTCGTCATAGGCGTCTGCTTCTTCGGCTTTGCCATCGCGAAAGAAAATTTCGGACTCCTGAGCGGATCCGGCCTCTTCAGCTCCATCCTTCTTCCCATCATCGGCTCTCTGCAAAACGTAATTGGAAAATCGCTCAAGTTCTCCCTCTTCGATCCGACAAAGGAAATGGCCTTCATTCCTCTCGACATCGAATCGAAAACTAAAGGAAAAGCTGCAATTGACCTTTTAGGAGTCCGGATGGGAAAATCTGTCGGATCTTTTTTCCACCAGGCAGTTGCGATCGGCTTCGGCTCCTTCCATGCAGCCATAGGGCTTTACCTGGCCTTTTTCGTCCTTGTGATGGGCATGTGGATTAAGTCGGCACAAAATCTATACAACAAATACATACGGGATTATGCACTTTAAACTTGGATGGATCAAAAATAAATTCTTCCCAATCCATCGGCATGAGAGCCTGAAATTCATTTTGCTCTCCTGCATCTGCCTCCTCATTTGCATGAATTACAATATTCTGAGGAACCTCAAGGAAACTCTCATCATCACCAATCCCGATATGGGGATTTACGTGATCCCGTTCCTCCGCACCTGGATGCTGATGCCGATCATGCTCATCTTCGTGAAAGCCTATGCTTCGATGAGCGCCCGATACCGGCAGAACAAAGTGTTCTATTATCTGATCGCCTCTTTCACGATCTATTTCTTCCTATTTGTCTACGTTCTCCTCCCGAACGAAAACTTTCTCCGCCTCGACAGCCTCGCCAATGCGATCTCTCCTCTCTACCCCTCGATGACCAAACCCATTTCCGAAATGATCCGCCATTGGTCGTTCTCCCTCTACTACTGTCTTTCGGAGGTGTGGGGCACCGTCGTCGTCCTCATCCTCTTCTGGGGAACCAGCAACCGGCTCAATACCATCGAGCAGGCGAAGCGTTTTTACGCTCCGATGATTTTCATCACCAATTTCGCCGGAATATTCTCAGCCCAAATCTCCCTATTCGTCTCCAACGGCGCATTCAAATGGATCCT
>CAYPZU010000022.1:13820-18727 GCA_964415395.1 uncultured bacterium | reverse complement strand
GGCATGATCCTGATGGAAATCCTGCGGTTGATACGGGCCTACCGGATTTTCTGGCCCCTCGCCGTCTTGGTCTTGGAGTAGTTCTTCTCGACCGGCATCCTCGAGCTGATCTGGAAACACTATCTGCTCCAAACCTGCACCGACTCGCGCGAATTCAACGACATCCTCAACAAAGCCACATCCTATATCGGCATTTTCTCCACCCTGATCGCTCTTTTTGCAACCGGTGATCTGATCCGGAGATTCGACTGGAGGGTTTCGGCTCTAGTGACACCAATCCTCTTAATAATTCCCCTCGCAATCCTCCTGATCAACTCCTTCTTCGGGGCCTCCCATGCCGAATGCCTCAGAGTCGGGTCGATCGCCGGAGCGGCCTACTACTGCGTCAACCGAATCTGCAAGTTCACTTTCTTCGACCTTTCCAAAGAAATCGCCACGGTCGAATTCTCCTATGCCGAGCAGATCAAGGCCAAAGCGGTTCTCGACGGAATCTTTCCCAAAGTCGCCAAAACGGGAGAATCGCTCTTTCTCCAATTCATGTTCATCCTCTTCGCCGGATTCAGTTCGGCCATCATCCCGATCCTGATCGTCGTCGCCGCGATCCACCTCATCTGGGCGATCTCGATCCCGAAACGGCTCAAACTCGGATACCTGAAGAAAAGCGCCTGATTCTCCTCTTCCTTCCTATTGAAGGATTTGCTATTCTTGCTCTTTGAACTATTTGGGTGCTATGGATAAGCGTACGATTTTGTTTATGGTCTGCATCAGTTTGGCCTTCTTCGGCGTGCATACCTGGTTCGGGATGCAGCGGGATACGGAAAGAAAAGCCTATGAGCTGAAAGTCCAGGAACAGAAAATCGCCCGCCAGAAAGACGCCGAAATCCAGGCCGGCCTCCGCACTGCGAAGCTCGAGGATCTCCCCCTTGCCGCCCTTTACATCGACAGCCAGGGCAAAGAGAAAGCGGCCGACTGCCTCTCTTGCGATGGCCACTACTTCGCCTTCGCCTGGAGCGGCGCCCTCCCCTCGAAAGTCTATGTTTCCCAGGGCAAAACCTTCGAGGCCCTGACGCTGGCGACCACAGGCTACAAAGCCGGCGACCCGGTCGTCTACGCCAAAACCACGGCCCCCCTCGCCCTTCCGGCCATCCCCATAGACCAGCCAGTCGATCTTCAGCTTCTGGCCCTCGGCCCTGAAACCCGCCTCGCCCTCGGCGAACAGCGGGGCAATGAATTCACCCTTCCTTTCAGCTATCTGGGCGAAAAAGCGATCGCCCTTCTGAAAGACGGCAGCCGCTACGTCCCCGTCGGGATCTACGAACCGGCCGCAATCCGCGTCAAACCCATCCGCGACTACCCCAAACTGAGCAGCCTCGTCTCCCAGGCGCAAAGCGTTTCTTTGAGCCCCGCCTCTTCCGGGGAGACCTTCTATGTTCTCGAAAACGAATACCAGCAGCTCGTCTTCTCGACCCGCGGAGGAGCCCTCGCAGAGATCAACCTCCCCTTGAAATCCTCCAAAGACTCGAAAAGCCTCGTCAAAGAAATCGACGTCGATCGGACTATCGTCAAGACATCGCCCCAGAACGCCCGCTTCCCTCTCCATCCCTACTACACACCGGGCAATACCTTTCATGAGGAAGGCTCCCTCGGCGGCTACTACCCGCTCTTGAGAAGAACCCTCTACAACGCCGACGGCTCTGAGAAATCATCCGCTTCCGCTGAATACTACGCCCTGAATATCGTGGGCGAGAATTCCGATATGGCAAATCTCAACTTCCGCATGACCCGGTTCGAACCGAACCTGATCCAGTTCGAAGCGACGACAGGCCAGCGCCGGATCGTCAAAACCTACTCGATTCCCCAAGAGAGAAACGGCCCCTACTGCTTCAACTTGGACATCCGGATCGATGGAGACAGCAGCGGCCTGTGGCTCACCTCCGGCGTGCCAGACGTCGAACTCGTCGGCGGCTCCTACGCCCCTCTCCTGAAGTTCCAGGCTACCCGGCCGAACGGCTCCGACGTCGAAGAGATCGACCTGCCGAAAAAAGGACCCGTACAAGTCACTTCCTTCAGCCCCAACTGGGTCAGCAACTGCAACGGATTCTTAGGGCTGATCGTCGACCCTCTCTCCGAAATCGGCCAGGGCTATAAAGCGATCCAGGTTGACGGAACCGCTCTCCCCACCCGCCTCTCTCTCGTCGATGCGGCGTATAACCAATATCCTCCAGCTAACTATCCCGGGTATGCCACGCTCCTCCCTCTGAAAAGCGGGATGGATCTCCCCTTCCGGATCTTCGCAGGACCCTTCGACAGCTCGCTTCTGAAAGAGCTGGACGATCTCTATGAAGATCCAACCAAAAATTATAACCCTGACTACAACCAGGCGATCAGCATTCAAGGCTGGTTCTCCTTCATCTCCCAGCCGTTTGCGAAATTCCTCTCGCTCCTTCTGCAGCTTTTCTATTCGATCACCGGCTCGTGGGCCTTTTCAATCATCCTTCTGACGATTGCGCTGAGAGCCATGATGTATCCTCTCAACGCCTGGTCGATCCGCTCTTCTGCCAAAATGCAGGAGCTGGCCCCCAAGATCAAAGCGATCCAGGAAAGATACAAAAAAGATCCCAAAAAAATGCAGATGGAGACGATGAACGTCTACAAGGAATCGGGCGTCAATCCGATGACCGGATGCCTCCCGATGTTCCTCCAGATGCCTTTCCTCATCGGTATGTTCTACCTGCTCAAGTCAAGCGTCCCCTTAAGAGGCGCCGTCTTCATTCCCGGATGGATCGACGATTTGGCCGCTCCCGACGTCCTCTTCAGCTGGGGCCAGCCGATCTGGTTCTTCGGGAATGAGTTCCACCTGCTTCCCATCCTGATGGGCTTGACGATGTTCCTCCAGCAGAAGATGACAACCAAGCTGCCCAAAGACCCAAGCCAGCTTTCCGATACCCAGAAGCAGCAAAAAATGATGGGGAACATGATGTCGGTCCTGTTCACGGTGATGTTCTATAACTTCCCGTCCGGCCTGAACATCTACTTCATGTTCTCCACCCTCCTCGGCATCCTGCAGCAGTGGTGGATGATGAGAAAATTGAAATCCGAGCCTAAGCCGAAGCTCTCAACCTGAAAATAGGTTCCGATGCGGGAATGGGATCAGTTTTTGACCCAGCTTGAAGGATCTCTAGGCAGAAATGCCGTAGAGGAGTGGCTCCGCCCGCTGAGAGTCGTCCGGTTCGACGCGGGCAATCTCTATCTGGAAGCTGAAAACAGCTTCCAGACTGCGTGGTTCGAAGAGCACATCCGCCCCCTTCTGAAAGGGTGGACGAATAACAACCAGCGCCCGATCAAAGTCCATCTCAACGCAGCAGCCGCCCCTAAAAAACTAGAAAAAAAAGAGCCGCTCCCTCTCGCCATCCTTCCCAGCAGGCTCGACCCCGAGATGGCGCTTGCCCATTTTGCGCCAGGCGGCGACAGCCTCATCGCCTACCAGCTCCTTTCGGAAGCAGCCAGCTCCCCTTTCAATCCGATCTATCTCTACGGGCCGAAAGGCGCGGGAAAAACCCACCTTCTCATGGGGGCAGCCCAAGCCCTTCAGCAGGCTGGAAAAAAAGTGTTCTTCGTCCGCGCCGAATCCTTTACCGAACATGTCGTCCAGGCTATCCGGATGGGCCTCATGCAGGAATTCCGGAAGGTCTACCGCGATATCGACGCCCTCATCGTAGACGATATCCACATCTTCTCCCGCAAAAACGCGACGCAGGAAGAATTCTTCCATACATTCAATACGCTTCATACCCTCGGGCGGCCGATTATCCTGAGCGCGAACGTCCCGCCGTCGCAGCTCATCGAGATCGAACCGCGCCTCATCAGCCGCTTTGAATGGGGAATTTCCCTCGGCCTCTCCAAACCCGACGCCAAAGCCGTTCTCACAAAAAAAGCCTCTCTCTGGAATATGCCCCTCACAGAAGAACTCCTTCACTTCCTGGAAACGCGCTTCCCAAGCAACCCTGTCCTCGCCCTGCAGGCGCTCCACTTCCGCTTCCAGGGAAAAATAGCTCCTACGCCACTGATTGCCGAAAAAATCCTGGTAGATCTCCTCGAGAAAGAAAAAGCCGACGCCCTCACGCCCGAAAAAATCGTCAAGGGAATCGCCTCTCATTATGGGATCAAAAGCGAAGATCTCCTCGGCAAATCGCAGACACGGGAATTCGCGCTCCCGCGACAAGTGGCGATGTACGTCTGCCGCGAAAGGCTCCAGATGCCCTATCAAAAAATCGGAGAGCTGTTCGGACGCGACCATTCGACGGTGATGTCGAGCGTGAAGGCGATTCAAAAAGGAATTGAAGAGAAGAAGGGAGATTTAATCGAGGCGACCCATTCGATCGCCCCTGGATAGATCGGTTAGATCTTGATGTACCGCTCGCCCGGTTTGGCGCCGCCGAAAGCCGCTGCCTGATCGGGTGGAGGAACTGGGAATTGGAACGGTCCTGGATCTTCGCCAGCGAGAACCTTCGTGACGATTTCGCGCCACTTCTCAACTGTTTCTACGAAAAGCGGTGCGAACCGGCGCAGAGCCGCGGCGTCTACGCCAAGCCCCATGTCGATGACGCAGTGCATCAGGATCAGTTCTTCTTTCGGAGCTACTCCAATGCCCCCGCCGGCCATCTGGCCGCCGAGCATCGAACCTTCAAGAAGGCGCTCATAGAGCTTTAAACGGATCTTGTCGTCTTTGGGAAGCCCATCGAGGATGGGGGAATAGAGATAGAGACGATCGGAATTGGGTTCATAGGTGATATGGAGAGAGAACGTGTTGTCTATTCCAAGAATACACGTATTGTTTTCGTCAAAATCGAGCCCGTCTAAATTAAGCTCTTTGCCAAACTCCCTTAAGTTCGCTTTGGCATTCTCAT
>CAYPZU010000022.1:9425-13810 GCA_964415395.1 uncultured bacterium | reverse complement strand
TCTCATAGGACATTGTTTCCTCCTAACTGATTTTTATCTATCGGTTTTCCATCTGAAAACCCAATATTGGAATTGAGCAGAAACTTTTATAAACCCTCGCGTCTATAGCCCGCAAGGAAAATTTCTGCCTCAAGCCACAAAAGGGGAAAACCGCACTATTTACAACTGTTCAATCAGTAATATTTTAGTTGAAACAAATGTAAATTTCAATGTTAAAGAAGAAATAGACACATAGATAAATTTTCAAATATGGCAGAAACGATCGAAATTTCCAGAGGCTCTCCCGCTCCCTTAGGAGCTTCTATTCAGGGGGATACGGTCAACTTCGCCCTTTTCTCCAGCAATGCGGACCGCGTCTTCCTCTCCCTTTTCTCTCCGAAAAATCCCAATCCCGAAAAAGAATTCCCCCTCCAGAAATCAGGCGATATCTGGCACATCGCGCTGCGGAAAATTCCTCCGAATTGGGATTACGCATTCCGCTGCGAAGGGCCTTTCGACCTCAAACAAAACCTTCTCTTCTACAAAGACAAATATCTCGCCGACCCTTACGCGAAATATCCGAACACTCCCCTCCGCTGGAATGAGCGTAACGGGCAAACCCATTTCCGCTCTCAAATCCGAAGCTCCGCTCCCTTCGATTGGCAAGGCGATCAGCCGCCCCGCATTCCCTATCAGGATCTCGTCATTTACGAAATGCACGTCCGCGGCTTCACCCAATCTCCGACAAGCCAGACCCGCGCGCCCGGCACCTACGCAGGCCTCATCGAAAAAATCCCCCATCTAAAAAAACTCGGCGTGAACGCCGTCGAACTGCTCCCCATCTTCGATTTCGACGAGACCCACTGCAAAAACATCGATCCGAAAACGGGTCAGCCGCTCGTCAACTACTGGGGCTACAACCCGCTTCACTTTTTCGCCCCGATGCGCAGATTCGCCGCCGACCCCCAGAACGCCCTCGCCGAATTCAAAACGCTCGTCCGCGAACTCCATAAAAACGGCATCGAAGTTCTCCTCGATGTCGTCTATAATCACACTGGCGAAGGGAAGGAGCAGGACTACGCCGTCTCCTTCCGGGGAATCGACAATAAAACCTACTATATGGTCGATCCTGCCGGCCATTACCGCGACTTCACGGGATGCGGGAACACCCTCAACTGCAACCATCCCATCGTCCAGAAACTCATTCTCGACAGCCTCCGCTACTGGGTTGAAGAAACCCATGTCGATGGTTTCCGCTTCGACCTCGCTTCGATCCTCACGCGCGGCCCCGACGGCAAACCGATCCCCCACTCTCCCGTTCTTCAATCCATCGAAACCGACCCATCCCTCAAAAACACCAAACTCATCGCCGAAGCATGGGACGCCGCCGGCCTCTACCAGGTCGGCGCTTTCCCCAAATGGGGACCCTGGACCGAATGGAACGGAAAATACCGCGACGCCGTTCGCAGATTCATCAAAGGAACCGATGGCCAGGCAGGCGAATTCGCAACTGCCCTCTCCGGCAGCCAGCCTCTTTATCCCTCGCCGCTTTCCTCCATCAACTTCGTCACGGCGCACGACGGCTACTCGCTCCGCGATCTGGTCACATATCAGCAAAAACACAACATCTGCAACGGCGAATCAAACCGCGACGGTTCGGACGACAACCAAAACTGGAACTGCGGATTTGAAGGCCCCTCAAATGATCCCGCCATCCAACTCTTGCGGGAACGGCAAATCCGCAACCACCTCCTCGCTCTCTTCCTCTCGCAGGGCGTCCCGATGCTCCATATGGGCGACGAATACGGCCACACCCGCCTCGGCAACAACAATCCCTATGTGCAGGACAACGAAATCAACTGGTTTTTATGGGACCGCCTTTCCGATCCCCTCTTTTCGTTCGCTACCGCTCTCGTCGCCTTCCGCAAAGCCCATCCCGAACTCCGGCGCGCCCGCTTCCTTCTTCCAACCGACGTCGACTGGCACGGCTTAGAACCGCTCAAACCCAACTGGTCGTCGCGCCTCGTAGCTTATACGCTAAAGAGCGCCTCCCCGCTCTATATCGCCTTCTCCGCCAACACAAACTCCGTCCAACTCACTCTCCCGCCGGGCTCCTGGCGGCTCCTCCTCGACACTTCCCTCGACCCCGCCTCGCAACATCTTCTCTCTCCTTCCTCCGCTCCTCCCGCTGCCTCGCCCTACACGCTCGCCCCCTACTCAGCAATCGTCCTCCAGGGATAAAAAAGCAACGCGTCCAGCACATATTTGACCCCCTCCAGGGACACCGAGATTGGCCCGCAAAAAATGAACTCGGGTCTTAAGGCCCAAGATTGTTATATACCGCTCGTGATTGGAGAATCGGTTCTGCCTGCGTCGGACAGCCACTTAATTTGGATTCCGCCTCCATCGCTAAATTTTTCAAGTTTAGCTGCTTCGGCGCCGACTTCGTCTGACCCAAAATCAGGGCGCCTCCTTGGCATTTACTGATTCTTCAATCTCTCTCAGTATAGGTTCAAAGAAAAGCCGCCGCGAAGCAGGCGGAAGAACTGCGTTGCGACGTGAAACGAAGTGAAGCGCGCAATGCAGCCCGCGCCCGCTGAGACAACGCAGAATCGGAGTGAAGCCGCGAAGAGCAGTGCTTCGCACGGCGAGCGGCGAGCATCCGATAGGTCAAAGACCGTTCTGCGAAGTCGCAGTAGGGCCCCCTGGGCAGCGGGGGCGGAGTTTATGGAGCACCCCGACTGTCTATATCGTTCATCATATTCGCGCTTTTGATTGACCTCTATTTTTTACGTTTGTTATAGTCGGTTTTTAATTTGGAGGAAATCCATGAGGTACTTGAAGTGCGCAGCCCTTGCTCTTGTTGCGATGGGATGCGGTCATAGCAACTACGAAATCAGCCGGTACCACGAAGACGGAAGAGCCAAGCCTCTCGTTGCCGTCGCCTCCATGATCGACACCACCTCCTTCGACGCCGCTTGGAGCCTCTCCGAAGAATTCACCGCTTCAGTCGTCAACCAGGTCTCGCAGGGCGGAGAAATCTTCGTCAAAATGCAGGAAGAATTCCCCTTCTCCGAGAACCCGTTCAGCGGCGGAGACCTGTCGTGGATGAGACGGGAATTCCAGGATAAAGAATTCGTCGTCTTCCTCGAACTCGTCGAACACGAAATCGTCCCAGCTGAAAAAAACAGATCTCCGCTTGAAGTTTCCAGCAATTTGAACATGGCCGTCCGCGTCCGCGTCGTCGACCTCCGCCCAGCCCAGCCAAAAGTTGTGCTCCAGGAAATGGTCCGCGATACGTATTTCATCCCGAAAACGCTGATTCCGACCGATTACTCGGTTGTTGTCTGGGGATCGGATGAATACCGCAAGTCGCCGATTGGGATCGCTCATGCGCAGGTCGTGAATGAAATCAGCAGCCGCGTAAGCGATTATATTCTGCTCGCGAAAAGCCGCTAAAACAGCCCTATTTGAGGATCGATGATCCAAATCGAACGGCTGTCTCTGCCGCTTGCCGAGATTACGACCGGAACGCCCGAACTCGGCTCCGTTCTGATATTTGGGGCCGCCGCCATCCTCTTCCTCTGGATCGCCCAGAGAAGAGGATTTTTTGTTTTCCCTCAAGCCGAATGGATGGTTCCGATCCGGCTCTACCACATTCTGGGAGCCTTCGCGATCTACTTTTTCGGCTCGATGGCAGCGGGAACCCTCTTCACCGCGCTCATCAAAGCGGGCGCTCCCTCCGACCTGCTGTTTGTCTCGAGCTGGTTCAATTTCATCACTTCAGGGCTGATCCTTGTCCTGCTGGCGATTTTCTGGCGCGCTTTCCCTGAACTGAAAACAATTTGGGTTCGGCCTGGCGGCGTTCCTCACAATTACACCGAAGACGTCGCGTTTGCCTTCATCGCCTGGTTCGTCTCCTTCCCCGTCGTCCTTTTCATGAGCAACTTTTTCGAATACTTCATCTCGACGGTATTCCACGTTACCCAGCTCCCCGACCAGCTCGCGGTTCAATTCCTGAAAATGACTTTCGGCAACCCGCTCTACCTGCTGCTCGCCGTGGGATCGATCATCCTTTTCGCCCCCCTGCTCGAAGAACTTCTCTTCCGGGGCTTCCTCCAAACGTTTATCCGAAAGCATCTGGGACCGAAGCCGGCCGTTTTCCTCACCTCTCTTTGCTTTGCCTTCTTCCACTATTCGGCAGACCAGGGGCTCGGGAACATCTCCATCATCGGATCGCTCTTCGCGCTCGCCCTATTCTTAGGCTTCCTGTATGAACGGCAAGGCTCTCTTCTCGCGCCGATTGCTCTGCACGCCTCCTTCAATGCAATCAGCGTTCTGAATCTCTACTTCCTAGGAGGCATTCCAGGTGGAATATGAAACGTATCCTTCTCTTTGTCCTCGCT
>CAYPZU010000022.1:4534-9415 GCA_964415395.1 uncultured bacterium | reverse complement strand
GTCCTCGCTTCGCGCGCGCTCTCCGCTTCGTTTGCCTACGAACTGGCTGAGCCGATCGCCCAACCCGGCGAAAACTGGATCTACTCTCCCTTCTCCATCTCTGCATGCCTTTCGATGGCTGCCGCTGGCGCCAATGGAAAAACAGAGGATGATTTCAAATCGATTCTCGGTCTTTCGGATGAAATCGATTTTGGGTTTGAGAAAATGCTCGATGCATTCGAACATGCGCCAGCAGAACCCGCCGACTTCGAAATGCGGATCGCGCAGGGAGCCTGGATCAAAGACGATTTCGCCATCCTCCCCTCCTATGCTCAACTTCTGTCCAGCTTCTTCCATGCGTCGGCCGAAAGAGTCCCCTTCGGGCCTGAAACCGCCAGGCGGATTAATAGTTGGGTCTCGAAAATGACCCGCGGAAAAATCGAAGATCTTTTAACGGAAGACGATTTGAACGAGAAAAGCCGCCTCGTTTTGGCCAACGCCCTCTATTTCCACGGAAGCTGGCAGCACCCCTTCCCCGCCCATCATACGCATAAAAGAGCCTTCCATCTGTCGAACGGCTCCGCTATCGAGTGCGACACGATGTCTGAAACATCGCGCGCGCTCTATTTTGAAAACGAAACATTCCAGGCAGCCGCGCTCTCTTTCCATACAGACCGGAAATCCCCCTTTAGACCCGCCTGCCTGCTGATTCTGCCCAAAAATGAACCCTGTTTCTCCGAAGAGGCGGTCAAAACCGCGCTATCTTCTCTCAACTGGCGAAAAGTCCGCTTTTCTGTTCCCAAATTCATTTTGGAAGAGAAAATCGAACTGACTCCTATTTTAAAAACATTGGGGCTCGAGAGGGCTTTCTCAAAGAACGCCGATTTTTCGAAAATCGACGGGATCGGAGAGCTTTGCTTAAGCAAAGTCCTCCACAAAACCTTTTTCGCCTTCGATGAAGAAGGAGTGGAGGCGGCAGCTGCGACAGCTGCTGTGATCAACGCAACCACCTCGATCCAGCCCGAAAGAGAAATAGCCATCCCCTTCATTGCAGACAGACCCTTTTACGTACTTCTGGTCGACCTCAACAGCCAAACCCCGTTCTTCATCGGGCGGGTTGAAAACCCCTTAATGAATTGATGGAAAGCGCGCCCACGCTCACCTACTTCGGCCTCACCGACATCGGGGTCTCCAGACCCAATAACGAAGATGTATGGGCCGCGCTGCCCGAGCTGGGTTTTTTTGCCCTCGCCGATGGGATGGGAGGGCATAATGCAGGGGAAATCGCCGCTCAGGAAGCAATCGACCATCTCTGCTCCTCGGCCAAACGGATCCAAAGCCGCAACCCGATCGAATTGATCATCGAGCTGCGCTACGCCATCGAAAAAGCCAACCAGTGGGTCTACCAGCTCGGAAAAAACACCGAATCGTGCAGCGGGATGGGGACGACTCTCTGCTGCCTGTTCTGGACGCGCGATACGATCGTCTACGCCCATGTCGGCGATAGCCGGATCTACCGCCTTCGGAAAGAAAAACTAGAGCTCCTCACGCAGGATCATTCCCTCTTCGCCAAATGGCTCGCCACTGGCAAGCTCGCCGAAGAGTGCGAAACTCCCTATCCTTACAAAAACGTAATCACCCGCGCCGTCGGAACCGGATCGAGAGCCAACCCCGAAATCGCCACCGCCCCCCACCAGCCGGGCGATCTCTACCTCCTTTGCTCCGACGGCCTCACCGACGTCCTCCCTCTGCCCGACATGGAAAAAATTTTAATCCGCTCTCCCGATCTTGAAACCGCCTCCCGCCGCCTCATTCAGAAGGCGAAAATTAAGGGCAGCTCTGATAACATTACGATCCTAATGGTGCAATCCGATGCAGAGGATCTACTTAGACAACAACGCGACGACAGCCCTGGATCCGAAAGTATTCAAGGCAATGGCGGCCGACCTGGGCGGACCGCCGGCGAACCCCTCTAGCGTCCACTCCTTCGGAAGGGAAGCGAGAACCCGCCTATCCGAAGCCCGGCGCGCCGTCTCTTCCTTTTTCGAAGCCAAGCCGGACGAAATCGTCTTCACGTCGGGCGGCACCGAAGCGATCAATCTCCTCCTGAGAGGCCTTGGCGCCCACGGGCATATCGTCACAACCGCCATCGAACACTCGGCCGTCTACAAAACAATCCAATCGCTGCAGGCGCAAGGACTCCAGGCCTCATTCGTTCCCGTAGGCCTCTGGGGAGCGCCCCTTCCGGAAGAGATCGAACGGGCAGTCCGCCCCGAAACCCGCGCCCTCGTTCTGTCTCTATGCAATGGGGAAACAGGGGTCAAAATCGACCTGGACGCCATCGGCGCCATCGCTGAAAAAAGGAACATTCCGCTCCTCCTCGACGGAGTCGCCTTCATCGGGAAAGACCGCCTCTCCCTGCCGAAGTCCGCCGCCGCCGTCGCCCTCAGCGGTCATAAAATCCATGGGCCGAAAGGAATTGGAGCCCTTTTTCTCCGCTCCAGCCTGAAGCTCTCCCCCCTTCTGACAGGAGGAGGCCAGGAATTCCAAAAACGGGCCGGCACGGAAAATCTCCCAGGCATCCTCGGCCTTGCCGAGGCGATCCGGATCTTCCAGGAAGATCAGGAAGGAATCATCCAAACGCTCCGCGATTTGAGAAACCATCTGGAAAATGGAATCCTTCGAACGATCCCCGATATCGCCATCAATGGGCAAGGCCCGCGCGTCAGCAACGTCTCAAATCTCGCCATCCTTGGAGTAGACGGAGAGACGCTCCTGATGCACCTCGACATGGCTGGAATCGCCGTGAGCCACGGCTCCGCCTGCGCCTCCGGCTCTCTCGAGCCGTCCCGCGTCCTGACTGAAATGGGAATCGACAAAAAAACAGCCCGTTCTTCGATCCGCTTCAGCATCAGCCGGATGAATACGCGCGAAGAAATCGAAGCCGCAGTAGAAAAACTGGGCCGGATCGTCAGCAAAATTCGAAAAATTTCTTCCTGATCTCAGCGATTAACTCTTCGTCCTGCGAAGCGACTCCAAGTCCCTCCGCATGGGGAAAAAGGATCTTGTGATAAGGCAGCTCGCGGAAAAACCGGCCCGTCTCTTCAGGACGGGACAGAACATCGTGTATCAGCACGACTCCTTCCCGCTTTAAATAGGGCGCCCAGGTGTCGAAATGGAGTTTCGTTTCGAAATAGGTATGGGACCAATCGATGTGGAGCAAATCGATTTTCCTGTCCCACTTCCGCGACACTTCGCGGAACGGGCCGATGATCAAGTGAATGTTTTTCGCATATTTGAACCGGAGCGCATTCGAAATATTGCGGAAAGCCGCATCGAGAGCGAAGCTCTTTTGAGCGTAATTCCCCTCCTGGAACCAGTCGATCCCGAAAACATGCCCTCTATTTTTATAAGCGAAGGCGATTGTCGAAAGACCGCGGTCGAAGCCGATATCGACAGTTGTTTTCGGATGGAGCTTTTGGATCAGCCACATGGCAAAAGGTTCATGCCCTTTCCAGGAGCTGTCGATCGAATCGAGGAAGGTGAGAGCCGAATCCCGTTGAACAACGCCTCCCTTGCGGACAGGGTGCGGCACAGTGATAGAAAGAGCTGCAGCGTTCATTTCGCCTCAAACGGGAAAGATAGGTTAACGGAACCGAAGATTCCCGTCCAGAGGATCTACTCTGGGATCGACTGAACGGAGAGGGTTTTGATGCCGCGGAGCGTCGGCTCCTCGACGGTGAATTCGAATGTGCCGATCCGAACCGCTTCGCCTTTGACGGGAAGATGGTGGAGCTGGCTTACAATCAGATCATTTAGAGTTTCCCCATGCTCGAGAGGAAGATCAGCCTGGAACTGCCTGTTGAATTCCTCAACGCTCATCTCCCCTGAGAGCGTTCTCTCGACGTAAGTCGATGGAACCTCTTCCTGCGGCGGCTGCTTTTCTTCCTCGCCGAAGATCTGTTCGAGGATCTGGTCGAGCGTAAGGAGTCCGCAAGCCTGCCCCGAAGCATCGAGGATGACGGCGATGCTCTGGTTATTGCGCCGGAACTGTTCGATGATCTGGAGAATCGATGTATCGCGGGTGACGAACCAGGGAGAGCGGGCTTTTTCGATCGCTTTCTTATTCTCTTCAAGCCGGAGCAGATCCCTCAAATGGGCCACAGCGACGATATTGTGGGTATAGCGATGGTAGATCGGGAGGATCGGCGTGTAATGGACGCTCAAAAGATGCTTCATCTCCGCGATCGTAATATGGGACGGGCCCATCTGCACTTTCGCAAGCGGAGTCATAAGCTGCCCTGCCGTCAGGTTTTTCAGCTTAAAGATCCGTCCCACCGTCTCGTTGAATTCGTCTTCCCCTTCTTCTTTCTCTTCGAACGCCATCTTCACCTCTTCGCGGGAAAGAAAGAGCGGAACGTCTTTCTTTTTTCCCATGAGGCGGTGAACCAGCCGCGACAGGGCGTCGAAAAACCAAATGAGCGGGCTTAAAACGCGGGCGATGAGGACCATGACCGGAACGCACGCCATCGCCACCTGCTCCGGATGGCGCCGGGCCGCAAAGATCGGAGCCAATTCGCCGAAAACGACGACGATGAAAATCTGCGTCAGAGGCGCCCAATCGGGATCGAGATGAATCGATTCGTAAAAACGCCTCGCGCATTCAGATCCAATTACAAGCGCTGTGTTGATCCCGATCAGCGTCGTGCCAAACAGGCGCGAGGGGCGCTTCAAGAGATAATTGAGCCACAGAGCGCGCCGCGTTCCCTGGCTGGCGTAATATTGGAGCCGCACTCTATTGAACGAGACGCACGCCATTTCGAACAGGGCAAAGAGCCCCTGGACGACGACTGCGGCGAGAGTGCAGGCGAGGTAGAACGTCATTTTTTCTTCCCCGGCTTC
>CAYPZU010000022.1:0-4524 GCA_964415395.1 uncultured bacterium | reverse complement strand
CCTGCGGACGTAGATCCTGCGAACTCTGTGGGGTTCCGCTGCGAGAACATAAAAGAGAAAATCGTCCGTCGCGTATTTGGCGCCTGTGGCAGGAATGTCTCCCAACTGCTCAATCAGCCACCCGCCCAAAGTGACAATGTTCTCTTTCGATTTCAGAGGAACGCCGAAAATCTCGCGGAATTCGGCAAGCTCAAGCTTCCCGCTGGCGATGATCACATCTTCGCTCGAGCGGGTATAGAGGCTTTTCGTATCGCGCCGATCTTTGATTTCTCCCACGACCGCTTCAATCAGATCTTCCTGTGTGATCAGCCCCGAAATCGATCCATATTCGTCGACGACGATCGCCAGACTCTCCCCTCTCTCCCGCAAAGTGCGGAGGAGGGCCCATGCTTTTGTCGTTTCAGGGACATAGAACGGTTTTTTCAAAAAGGGAACCACGTCGGCCGGCTTCTGGATCTGCTCTTTCTGGAAAAAATAGCGGCGCGTGGAAAGGATTCCGAGAAGATTTTCGAGATCGCCGTCGCAGACAGGAACGCGGGTTGTTTCCTGGTCGACGAAAAGATGGGTCAATTGCGCAAGCGGTTCCTGAATATCGTAAAAGAGAACCTCTTCGCGGGGGCGCATTCGCTCTTTGACGATCGTTGTCTGCAGATCGAGCGCGCCGTCGATCAGCTCGGCCTCTTCAGGAAGAAGCACTCCAGCCTCTTCAGACGTTTTCAGGACGTGGCGGAGCTCCTCAGCGGAGATCTCTTTTTCTTCGGTCAGAAAAAAAAAGAGAAAGCGGGAGATGCCGCTCGTCGCCTTCGTCAGAGGAATTCGGATCGGCCGCAGAAACCGCGCCGCCCGGTCAAGCCAGGGAGCCGCCCTGTAGGCCACCTGGGCGTTGTTCGGCAGCGCAAGCGATTTCGGCAGCACCTCCCCGAAGAGCAGCGTCAGGACAAGGGGCACGACGATCTTGATCCACCACCCCTCCTCCTGTTCAAACAGCGAGGAGACGGTGTTCTGGATCAGGATATTTGCGAAGATGTTGAGCATCAGAATTGTAACTAACAGATCCCGAGGCTTTTCCATCAACCGCGCGATGAGTCCCAACCGGGGGTTGGAAGCGCTGCGGTACGATTTTACAGTGAGGGGCGAAAGGGAAAAAAGGGCTGTTTCGGAAGCAGAGAGCGACGCTGAAAGGAGGATGAGGAAAAAAAGCAGAGCGATCAGCGCCGGAATCATTTAGAGAAATGCACTTTCAAAAACCCCTCGGGTACGACGCCGAGGTCGCGCATCAGGATCAGCTCGATCCACGCAGGGTCGTTTTGAGAGGCGATCCGTAAATGGAGATCCTCTTTTTCCTGCAGCGCAAGCGCCTTCTCTTTCTCCATTTCCTCGAGGCGGAAGCGGAGCTCTTTCACTGAAGCGCTTTTCTCTTTGAATGCCTGAAAATACACAATCGCCGTCATAAGACAAACGGCGGCGACCCACCAGGAGCGAAGCCAGAACGATCCAACCCCTTCAGACATGCTTTTCCCTCTATAGTCTTATTAGTCTATTTTCTATTATTCGTCGAATTAAATTGTCGGGTAGGTGATTTCCATCTGCTTCATATATTTCCCCTTCCTGTCGGCATACGACACTTCGCACACTTCGGGCGCCACGAAAAAGAGGACCTGAGCCAACCCTTCTCCAGCATAAATCTTAGCAGGCAAAGGAGTTGTGTTCGAAATCTCCAGAGTCACATAGCCTTCCCACTCCGGCTCGAACGGGGTTACGTTCACAATGATCCCGCACCGGGCGTAGGTCGACTTGCCAATGCAGAGAGTCAGGACGTTCCTCGGTATCCGGAAATATTCAACGCTGCGGGCGAGCGCGAACGAATTCGGCGGGATGATGCAGGTGCTTCCGCGGATATCTACAAACGCGTCGGCGCTGAAATTTTTCGGATCGACGATCGAATTGTAGACGTTCGTGAATACTTTAAACTCTTCGGCGACGCGCAAGTCGTAGCCGTAGCTCGAAAGGCCGAAGCTCACCAGCTTCTCGCCTTTCTCCTCGCGCACTTGCCGGTCCGCGAACGGTTCGATCATCTTGTGTTCGAGGGCCATTTTTCGGATCCAGCGGTCGGATTGCAATACCATAAAATCTCTCGGGGAATTGGTTCGGAGGTCAGTTTAGGTATAGCTTTTCAATTGGTTTTCTTGCTACATTTTTTAAGTGTATGAGCGAAGCATTTATTGAGTCCTCTTGGACGCAGCCCGACGTTCCCTTTGAAACGCCGCTCCGCCCTCAAACTCTTTCCGATTTTGTCGGACAGGAAGCGGTTCGCGCGCGTCTCGAAATTTTCGTCGAAGCGGCTAAATCGCGCAAAGAGGCGCTCGGCCACTGTCTTTTTTCAGGCCCGCCCGGACTCGGCAAAACGACGCTCGCCCACATTATCTCCAAGGCGATGGGAACCCAGCTTACCGTCACCTCCGGCCCCGCAGTCGAAAAACCAGGCGATTTGGCCGGCCTGCTCACCAATCTGAAGCAGGGCGACGTTCTCTTCATCGACGAGATCCACCGCCTTCCCAAAACCGCCGAAGAATATCTCTATTCGGCGATGGAAGATTTTTCGCTCGACCTGATGATCGACTCAGGGCCCAACGCCCGCAGCGTGCAAGTGAAACTCAATCCGTTCACCCTCGTCGGCGCGACGACCCGCTCCGGCCTTTTAAGCGCCCCGATGCGGAGCCGTTTTCTCATCTCCCTCCGCCTCGACTACTACGATCCAGCGACCCTCAGCCAAATCGTTTCCCGCTCCTCCCAGCTTCTCGGCCAGACAATCGAACCATCCGCCGCTCTGGAAATCGCAAAGCGGGCCCGCGGCACGCCCCGGATCGCCAACAATCTCCTGCGCTGGGTGCGCGACTGCGCCCAAATCCAGAAACAGAAATCGATCGGCGCCCCGCTCGCGAAAAAAGCGCTCGAAATGCTCGCCATCGACGACCTCGGACTCGACGAGATGGACAAAAAAATCCTGACCGTTATCATTGACCATCACGAGGGAGGCCCTGTCGGCCTCAATAATTTAGCGGCTGCGGTGGGCGAAGAGCCCCACACCGTCGAGGAAGTGTACGAACCCTTCCTCATCCTGCAGGGCATGATCAAAAGGACGCCCAGAGGAAGGGAAGCGACGCAGCTCGCCTATGAACATCTTGGACGAAAGCCAAAAAAAATACCGGAGCCAAAACCATGAAACTCATGACCGCCGCAGCACTCCTTTGCAGTGCTCTTCTCCCCCAACTGCAAGCTGACGAAAGCGTCTCGTACGAGAGGATCGCCGAACCGATGGCGCCCCGCAACATCCAGGTTCTCCTCGAAAAAGACGCTAGCGAAGCGCTCCTTGAAGTCAAAGGCCCGTACTACCTCTTCAATCCGCACGACGGATCGCGCCTCTCTTCCGGACTTCTCGGCAAGCGGTTCATCGTCCGCGAACTGGAAAACGGCCTGAAATGGGGCGAAGAGTTTCCCGGCATCCACCAGCTCTACATCAAACCCCGCTCTGCCGAAACCTCGATCTTCGTCAACGGCATCCAATACTCCGGAGCTGTAGCCGTCTACGGCGTCGCCGGAACGATCAACGTCGTCAACGACCTCGACATCGAAACGTACGTGAAAGCGCAGCTCACCGCTCAATTCCCCGCTCCGCTTGAATCTGAAGTGATGTCTGCCCTCGCCATCCTGGCCCGCACCGACGCCTACTACCGCGCCACCCGCTCGAACGACAGCTTCTGGCACATCTCCGCAGACGAAGCCGGCTACCAGGGATCCGCGCTCGTCGTCTCCAACTCTCCCGTCGACCGGGCCGTCGATTCCACCCGCCACCTGATCCTCGTCCACAACGAAGACGGCCGCAGCCTTCCTTTCGCTACGACCTGGACCGAAAACAGCGCAGGCAAAACCGCTCCTTACTCGTCGATCTTCCGCAAAGACGCTCTCGCTCCGGAAAAAGGAGTCGAAGCGCCCCACGCCGCCCTCGCCCGCAACGAATTCAAATGGTCGTATCAGATCGGCAAAAAGGCTCTCTCGCACCTGCTCGACGTCGCGCAGATCAAATCGATTGAGCTGTTCGTCGACAAGCCATCCAATAAAGTCTACGGCCTCCGAGTCAAAGACGGCGCCGATTCCCACGACGTCGACTTCCTCGCCCTGCAAGAGAAACTCGGCAAGTCGCACCTGCAAAGCTCCGACTTCACCGTCTCCCTCAAAGACGATTCGATCCTCTTTACCGGCTACGGCAAAGGCCACGGCGTAGGGCTCTGCCTCTATTCCGCCACGGCGCTCGCTCAAAATGGGGAAAATGCAGTGAAGATCCTCTCGAAATTCTACCCCGAGACCTATCTTTACAACCTGGGCGCAATCCCCAAATAGTCATCTATCCAGCGAGGGGGGAAATCCCCCTCGCTCTCCCCCAACAAAAGAAACACATCCCAAGATCTCTTCAGAATTCTTTATCCTGGGGCTGCGGGGCTTCCCCGCCTCTGTGTTCTCTGTGCT
>CAYPZU010000021.1:12407-33380 GCA_964415395.1 uncultured bacterium | reverse complement strand
AAGGTGATTCCATTCTCCTACCTCTCGTTTTACGTCCCGATAGGAGTCTCTTGCCTCGCGAGCCGCTTCCACCGTGCCCGCTTGCACAGTTCGATTCCATTGATCTGCAGCGTCGCCGACATTTCGGATCCCATCTTCAGCTACTTGTCCTACTCTCCGAGCGCCATCATTCACGATATTCCCAGCGTTGCGGAGGCCATCATCGACTAGACGGCCTGCGCCCCGGATTCCATCTTCAGCTAAAGGAACGCCCGCCTGTCCAGCTCGATCGATGATTTGATTCACAACTCGATTTCTTTGGAAAACCCCAATCGCTTGAGGGACTCCCTGGCATAGCCCGCGTATCCCACCCTCAACAACTGCAGCAATTGGAACAGCCATAAAAATCCTTTCTATTTCGCGAAAATCATAAATTATATGCTAATTAAACGGAATTAATAAAAATAATTACAAAACCCATCGAAAGCAACTAGAAACTAGAGACTTGTAGAACATAAATAGACATTTTTTTATGATGGGCAAATATGAAAACGCCAAAAGCCTACCAAGATCTCAAGGAGATCTCGACTGAGATCCACAACTACGGTTCCATCTTAACCCTCCTCCACTGGGATCAGGAAACGTATATGCCGTCCGGAGGGATCGGCCCGAGAAGCGCCCAGATCGCCCAGCTCTCGACGCTGATGCACGAACTGAAAACGAGCCGCAGATTCAAAAACTGCCTCGAAAAACTCGTCTCCCTTTCCTCTGGCAAACCGAAAGTCAAAGGACTCTCGCGCATCCATTTGGCCGCCCTGAGAGAGTGGAGAAAAGACTACGCAAAAGCAACTAAGCTCCCCGCTTCTTTCGTCAAAACCTTTTCGCAGACGACTTCCGAAGCGTGCCAGATCTGGGCGAACGCTAAAAAGCAGAATAACTTCAAACTCTTCGCCCCCTTCCTCCAGAAGATCGTCGACCTGGTCCGAAAGAAAACAGAGATTCTCGGCTACGACGAGCACCCGTACGATGCTCTTTTGGAATCGTACGAGCCCTGCATGACGGCGTCCCGCGTCGGGAAGATTTTCGACGGGCTCCAGAAAGAATTAAAGACGCTTTTAGCCAAGATCTCGTCCTGCCGGCAGATCGACGACAGCTTCCTCCACCGAAAAGTGGACGACGAGCTGCAGAATCAATTGGGGCATCTCTTTTTATCCAAGCTGCCGATGGACATGGCCTATACGCGCCTCGATTTGACCGCGCACCCTTTTTCGCTTGCGCTCCATCCCCACGACAGCCGGATTACGACGCGACTGATCCCGAATCTCTTCATGAGCAACATCTTCTCGATTCTCCATGAAGCAGGCCACTCGTTTTACGAAATGGGACTGCCGCTCGAACATTGGGGCACTCCTCTGGCGGAAGCCTGCTCGCTCAGCATCCACGAAAGCCAGTCCCGCTGGTGGGAAACGCTGATCGGAAGAAGCCTCCCCTTCTGGAACCATTTTTATCCGATGCTCCAGAAAGCAGGGCCGGCCTTCCTGAAAAAAGTCCCGCTGGAGAGGTTTTACCGGGCGATCAACCGCGTCGCGCCCACATTCATCCGGGTCGAAGCCGACGAGGTGACGTACTGCCTTCATGTGATCCTCCGGTTCGAGATCGAAAAAGCGCTCATCACAGGATCTCTGCAGGTCTCCGACCTCCCGGAAGCGTGGAACGCGAAGATGAAAGAGATCTTCGGGATCGTCCCCCCGACCGACACCCAGGGGTGCCTGCAGGACATCCACTGGTCGCTCGGCGATTTCGGATACTTCCCCACTTATGCGCTCGGCAACATCTTCTCCGCCCACTTCTTCACCGCCTTTGCCAAAAAACATCCTGAGTGGCAGGAGCGGGTCGAAGAGGGAGAGCTTGGATTCATCCGCGACTGGCTGAAAACGAACATCCATCGCTGGGGACGGACGTATAATTCAGAGGAGCTGGCGAAAAAAGTAACAGGGAAGCCTTTGACTGAAACCGCTTACTGCTCGTACCTGAAGAATAAATACGCTGAGATCTACCGCTTCTGAGAGAGACGCATCTGGCGCCGCTCTTCGGCTTCGTTATACCGTTTCACCTGCTCCGGAGTCTCTGGAACGACCGGAACGATCTCCACAGGCTTATGGTCATCGTCGACGGCGACAAAGGTAAAGTAGGCGGAAAAAATATCTTTCTGCTCGAGCGTCCGGAAATCTTCCGCAATGACCTTCACTCCCACTTCCATTGAAGTGCGCCACGCTTTATTCACCGAGCACATACAGACGAGGATATCGCCGCGGCGGGCCGGATTGAGAAAACGGACCGAATCGATCCCGAGAGTCACGCAAACCTTGCCCGTATGCCGTTTAGCTACAATGGCTGCGAGCGAATCGACGATCTGCATCACCCGGCCTCCGAAGAGAGTGCCGTGGGGATTCAAATCGTTCGGAAATACTTCGATCACTTGATCGACGATAGCTGAAGCGGAAACAGTTTTGCCTTCCATATATGGGGACCTTTATGATCCCCATAACAAATCTGGAAATAAATGTAAATTGCGCCTGGAGAAATCCAGGCGTATTGAAATTAACGTTTCGAGAATTGGAAGCGTTTGCGGGCGCCTTTAAGACCGTACTTCTTACGCTCTCTCTTGCGCGGATCGCGGGTGAGATAGCCAAGTTCCTTCAGGTCTCCGCGGACTCCTTCGTTCTCTTGAACGAGAGCACGGCTGATGCCGAGACGGGTTGCAATCGCTTGCGCTTCCAAACCGCCGCCTTTAACGCGGATAATCAGATCTACTTTCTCCGGATTCGAGAATTTCTGAAGCGGAGAGAGGATCAAATCGCGCTGAAGCGGAAGCGGGAAATATTGTTCGAAAGTGCGGCCGTTGACGTCGATAATCCCCGTGCCTCTGCGCATCCGGACTGAGGCGACTGCGGTTTTTCTTCTGCCAGTTCCAATCAATTCTTGCTGAGCCATTCTGCTTTAGTCCTTTAAATAGTTACAGGGATCGGATTTTGCGCTGTCATATCGTGCTCGGCGCCTTTGTAGATCCGGAGTTTCTTTACTTGCTGGCCGCCGAGGCGTGTTTTAGGCATCATCCCTTTGATCGCGCGCTCGAGGATCCATTCGGGTTTGCGGGCCATCTGGATTCTGTAGGGAACTTCTTTCAGTCCGCCGATGAATCCGGTGTAGGTGCGGTAAATTTTGCGGGCTTCTTTCATCCCGGTGACTTTGATTTTTTCCGCGTTGATGATCACGACGCCATCGCCGCAATCTACATGGGGAGTGAAATCGGGGCGGTGTTTTCCGCGGAGGACTTTCGTAATCTCAGCTGCAAAGCGGCCGAGAGTTTTGCCTGTCGCGTCGAACAGGTACCACTTGCGAGAGTTCAGGGCCTCTTGCTTGGTCAGGATGGGGGTCTTCTGGTTCTGGTTCATGATCTCAAGATCCTAAATGACAAATTGAAAACGATAGTATAGCCACACGGCCCATTTTTAGGAAATCCGTTTTTCCATTCCCTGCTCAAATTTCTCCTAATACAAGATGAAAATGAACAGGACACCCAGGATATCAGAAAGCGATTCCCCGTTCCAGCCCTCCTTTTTTCCCTTCTGCCAGCGCAGCCGATCCGTCTAAACCGTTTCTCTTTTTTTCTTTTCTTGGGAAGCTCCGTTCGGCTAGAATGGCCCCCTTATGAAAGAGCCAAAAACTTATTTTATCCGAACTTACGGCTGCCAAATGAATGAGCTCGACACCGAGATCATGGCCGGCCAACTGCAGAAACGGGGCCTTCTCCCTGTCGAAGACGAGGACCAGGCCGACGTCCTGATCTTCAATACCTGCTCGATCCGCGACCTGGCAGAAAGGAAGGTCATGGGCAAACTGGGACGCCTCGGGCGGGCCCAAAAACGGCATGCCATCATCGGAGTTACCGGCTGTATGGCTATGGCGAAGAAAAACTCCCTTTTCCGGAAATTCCCCCACCTCGACTTCGTCGTCGGAACCAATAATATCACCGACCTCGGCACAGTGATCGACGAGGTGCTTTACACCAAGCGGCAGGTCTATAAGACCGACGACCGGTTCGAAGAGAACCTCGACTACCTGGTTGCTAAAAGAGACAATAAGATCAAAGCCTTCGTCTCGATCATCCGCGGCTGCGACAAATACTGCACTTACTGCGTCGTCCCCTATACAAGGGGCCAGGAAGTCTCCCGCCCGCCCGAGAGCATCGTCGACGAATGCAAAATGCTGGTGGACCAGGGCTATAAAGAGATCACCCTTTTAGGCCAGAACGTCAACAGCTACGGGAAAGACCAGGCCGAATGGAACTGCCTGTTCCACGATCTGCTCTACCGGCTCGACAAGATCCCAGGGATGGAGCGGATCCGCTTCATGACCTCCCACCCGATCGATATCACCGTCGAGCTGATGCAGGCGATCCGCGACCTCCCCAGCCTCTGCGAATTCGTCCACTTCCCGATCCAGGCCGGTTCGAGCCGCATCCTTAAAAAAATGCACCGGATCTACACGAAAGAGCAGTATTTCGAGAAGGTGGCCCAGCTGCGGCAGATCGTCCCCAACGTTTCCCTCGGTACCGACATCATCGTCGGGTTCCCGACGGAGACGGAGGAGGAATTCCAGGAGACGATGGAAGTCTTCCGCCAGATCCGCTTCTCGCTCGCCTTCATTTTCGCCTACAGCCCGCGCAAAGGCACTCCCGCCATGCGATGGAAAGACGACATCCCGGAGGAGGTCAAACTCGACCGGCTCCAGCGGCTGACCGACCTCCAAAACGAGATCAGCAATGAAGAGCGGCAGCAGATGCTAGGCAACACCTACGAGATCCTGGTGGAGCGATTCAACCGCGACGGCCAGATGCTCAAAGGGCGCACCCGCTGCTGGAAAAAGGTGATTTTCGAAGGCGACGAAAGCCTGATCGGATCCATTCAGCAGGTCAAAGTGCACAGCTACAGCCACCAGACCCTGATCGGAGAGCTCGCGAAACCAGCGGAATCCGCACGACTAAAAGTAATATAAATTTTATTATTATTACAATTTATTGCAAATTGTAACTAACTAAATTACCTGATATAATATTCTAAGATTTTTATAATTTTAGGTATTAATCATGACGCAGCCTACAACTCACCCAGCCGCCATCCCCGCCCTCGTAGGGGTCTCTATCGGAATCACCGCGGGTTTTGCCGGAGAAATCGCCCGGACCGCAGGCGTATCCGATGCATCGATCCGCCAGGTTAAAACAGGAGCCGCCGCGGCTGCCGTCTTTGCCTGCAGCCAGACGCCGGTAATGACAGCTGGAGCTATTGGAGGCTTCCTTGCAGGGGAAAAAATCGGCCGCGCCCCCACGGCTATCCTCCTGAACTCAGGCAGATCCGTATGCCGCGCTATTTCGGGCCTCTGGAACCGGGTCAAAACAGGAACCTCCGCTGGATACGAAGATCTCAAAGAAGACGTTGGTGTCGCCATAGATCTCGGAAAATTCGTAGGCCGCGGCCTGGTTGAGCTGGCTAAAGAGAGAATAGCAAACGCGAAACAAAGCGCAGCCGACATCGCCAACAAGCCTATCTGCCAAAAAGCTCTTCAGTTTTCGAAAACGACCCCAGGGAAAGCTCTTTGCGCAGTTTCAGCCGCCTATGCCGCTTACGCCGCGCTCCCCTTTTGGGCGCTCGCAGCGGGAGTCCCCCTTGCAGCCATGGCGCATGAGAGAGCCAACAGAGCCCCCCCGCCTCCCCCCACTCCCGACGAAACATATTAATCATTATTTTATCATTTAGTTTTACTGCTAATTAGTGTAAAATTTTTACATTAATTAGCAGCAAGACATGACTTCAATCTTTCTATCAAAATTAGCTAAAGAATATTTGAATCGAGACGAGGATCATACGTCGCGCCGCCAACTCTATCGGCTGGCCTGGTCCCGCTCCTCTCTTGCTCCCCACCCAAACCGCCTGGCGCAGGAAAAACGGGATATGGACACCTTGTCCGCTCTCCTGAAGGAACCAAAGGAGGATGCCCCGCTCCCCCCGCCCCGCCTCGCTCCCCCTGCTGAAAGACCCAAGGCCAGCTTCCGTCCGCCCCGGATCTTCTCCAAAGGGGCTCTTGAGAACGACCCCAAAAAGAACCCGGCCCCCATCCCCTACCTTTTAACCGAGACGAGCGAAGTCTCAACCGCCCGCCCAGTTCCTGGCAATTCAAACCTCATCCGCTCTCTCTGCAGAGGAAAAGGGGTTCTTAGAAAGAATAGCCGCGGCCTCGTCTATCTAGACATCGACAACCGGTTTATCTCGAGCCTCATTCCCTACCTCAAAGCGTTCGGCCTTGTGCGCCCTCCTTACTTCAACCTCTTCGGATCGCCGGAAGGGGCTCACATTCCCGTCATCCCTTCGCGGGAAACCGCGTTTCAATATCTGGATGAAATCGCCGAAACGGGACAAGAGTTCTCGTTCGAAATCGAAGGACTCTATTCGATCGAACCGTCGACCTGGCCCGAACTGGAGCAAGTCTGGTTCTTCAAAGTGAAAGCGCCGGATCTCGAAAAAATCCGCCGCCGCTACTTCCTGCCGGCCCTTCCGGGAGGACACTCCTTCCACATCGCCGTGGCAGTGAAGCCGCGCCCCACCCTCTCAGAAACACCCTATTTTCCCTTCATGCGGATCAACGTCGGCTATCTGGCCGCTTAAACTGAGTTTGTTCCGCCAGGTGGCTTGAGACAAATGAAGCAAATTGCCGAATCGCTTCCGAGCCGGCAGGCTGCTTGAGCAAAGAAATTTGCGCGTCTTTCAATTTAGGGAATTTTTTCAGAACCGCAAGATCTTTGGGCGCCATTTCGCGCGGCAGGATGGTCGCGCCCAGCCCCGCTCTGACTGCCGCAAGAGCTCCCGCCAAACTCGGACTCGTATACGCCATTCTCCAGCGGATTCCCTCGCGGTTCAACGCATCTAAAGCTCTTTGGCGATAAACGCACGGAGCTGGAGCTAGAACAAGAGGGAGAGGGGTTAGAGCATCGAGCGAAATCTCTTCGCGCGCTACCCACACCAACTCTTCTTCTGCCACTTTTTCACTACCCGGGTGGGGGCTTTTCGGGTCTTCCTTCACCAGGATCAGATGGTAGTCCCCCTGCTTGAACCCTTCCAAAAGATGCAAAGAGAACTCGCAATGAACCTGAATGAGTATTTTCGGATACGATTCTGCAAAATCAGCGAGAATTCCAGGCAAATACGCAGTGGCCAAATCTTCCGGAATTCCGAATATCACCTCGCCCTCGACATCCGGCTGCTGGAAATGGGAAATCATCTCTCTTTCCAATTTCAGCATTTGCTTGGCATAGCCAACGAGCTGCTCTCCTTCTATCGTCAGTCCGACGTTCCGATTGTCTCGAAGAAAGAGCTTCTTCCCGAGAAGCTGTTCCAATTTCCCTACCTGAAGGCTGATCGCAGATTGGGAGCGGCGCAGCTTGCGCGCCGCGGCAGTGAAATGCCTTGTCTCAACCAATGTCAAAAATGTTTTGAGAAGATCCGTTTCAATCATGAGTTTTTCTCATTATTACGATAACAATTATGAATTTCAACAATAAGAAAAAAGAGGTTATAAAGAAAGAAAAAAAGGCCAACCATGAGCATCATAGACCTGACAGTAAATAATTTAGCCACCTTCCCCCTGTTGTGTTTCATGACAGGGATTCTCATAGCCTGGATCCGCCCCAAACGGCTCATTCCCCCGATATTAAGCCAGGCTATGGCTCTCGCTCTGCTCCTCCTCGTCGGCCTGAAAGGAGGCCCTTCCCTTTTCGATCATTTCACTAGCGGGGCCGGACTTCTATTCGGGATCTTGGCGCTTTGCGGATTTCTCCAACCCTTTCTCGCCTACCTTCTCCTGCGCCTTTCGACGCGGCTAGACAAACCCACCGCCTGCGCGATCTCGGCATCTTTCGGGTCGATCAGCATCATGACTTTCGTTGCAGGAACGACCTTTTTAGAAAATCAGCAGGTAGAATTCCAAAAGATGGCGATCGGGGCGGCAGCTTTGATGGAAGCGCCAGGAATCCTGGCCGGACTTTTCCTAGCCAGAAAAATGCATCAAACGGGATCCGCCCCCAACCATTCTCTTCTGAAGGAGACTTTTCTGAATCGAACGATTTTCTTCCTTTTTGCAGGCCTCTGCGTGGGAGTGGCAGGATCTGCATTCGAATGGGAAAGCTCTATCCAGCCGATCCTCTCAGGATTCAAGCCTTTGCTCTGCGTCTTTCTCTTCGACATGGGGCAAAGAGTCGCGCTCTTTTGGAATCAGAGTCACAAAATTTCTTGGCCCGTTGCGCTGTTCGGAATCTATATGCCCCTCTTGGGCGCCATGTTGGGAATTTCGATTTCCTCTTTAGCGGGGCTAGAAAGAGGGACGGGAACCTTGATTGCGCTTTTGCTTGCAAGCGCCTCTTATATTGCAGCCCCGGCGGCGATGCGGATCGCGGTCCCGGAAGCAAGAGAGTCTGTCTATCTGCCGCTCGCTCTGGGAATCACCTTCCCATTCAATGTTGTGGTAGGAATCCCCCTCTACTATCAACTCGCCGCCCGCATTCTAAACTAAAAAAGCATTCAGCGATGCGGCGTAGAGAACCCAAAGAAAATAGGGAACAAAAAGAAGAGAAGCGGGTTTTGAAACTTTCCAGGAGGCCAGGATATATCCGCCGATTGCAATCGCCAGGGCGAAAATGTCCGCCAATCCAAGAAAAGGATTTCGAAAATAGAAAAAGAGAAAAGACCAGATCAAATTCAGGAAAAGCTGCGCGCCATACCAAATCAGAGCCTTCCGGCGCCCTGGCGCTCCTTTTTTCTCATAAACAAGCCACCCCGAAAGCGCGATCATGGCATAGAGGAGCGTCCAAACAGGCCCAAATACCCAGGACGGCGGGGTCCAGGAGGGTTTGTTCAATTCCAAATACCAGGTATCGACTGACGTTTTGGTAGCCACGCTCCCGAGGAAGGCGACAGCAAAACAGAGAAGAAAAAAAAGAATAAGCGACGCTTTTCTCTTGGACTTCATAAGAGAGAGAATAGCGATAAAAAAATATTTTTCTCAAGAGTCGATTTGGCAGGCACTGATTCTAAAATTTCTTTCACTTGAAGACAAGGGTCCTAACGCCGATACTTCCCGGCCATGAACGCAATCCAGGGTCCGATTTTACGCAGCGCATTCATCCCGCCTGCGCCGCCGACCAAAGAACAGTTGGTGAAAAAAGTGGCTCTCGCCTGCCTGGCGGAATTGGCCGTCTCGATCGCCCTCGGCGCCGCGGTCTGCTGCTTCGTCGCAACGCCGGCGGGCGTGTCGCTCATGTTAAGCGCACTGGCCATCCAGTTCGCCGTCCACGCCGTTTTGCGGACCATAAGCGCTGCGGCCTATTACAAGGCCCATCAAAGGAAAGACCCGCTCCTTTTCGGAACGGCTGCCGCCACCCGCGCGCTTCCTTCTCTGGGATTTGCCTCCCTCACAGGGTATAACGCGCAAAGCCTGATTCACGAATCGGGCCATGCCCTCGCCGCCAAAGCGGTCTATTCCCCCGCCAATCCGCGGATCGAGATCTTCCCCTACCAGGGCGCAGTGACCCATTTCTCCGCAAAAAAACTGACGCCGCTCGGGAAGTTTCTAGGGATTTCAAAGTCGGCCCTTTTTGTTTCGGCATTCGGTCCGGGCCTTTCTCTACTTGTATCTTCGATCTGGTTGAGTTTGGGAATGGCCTGGAGAAAAAAACACCCCGCTCTGGCGATGCATCTGACCGCCTACGGAGTTTTCGACTTCATTTCGCACGGAGCGTATGCGGCGTCCACCTACTGGAGCTGTCCGAAGGATCTCTCCCACGACTTCGTCCATCTGGCCCATCTGGGAGTCCACCCGATGCGGGCGATCGCCGGCATGGCGGCCGTCCCGCTTCTGATCGCCGTGAACGGCGCTATCCTTTCTAAGAGTCGTCCCCGAACAGCTCTTTAAACAGCTCCCGGTCGACTTTGATCACAATCGGCAAGCGGGCGTCTACCGCCTCCTCAAGAGCGAGCGGCTCGGAACCTGCCCACAGATCGCGGCTCAACGTATCCGATAGCGCTTTCGCGCGCGCTTCAACTTCGCTGGCGTTCTTAAAGGGTTTCGGCTCAGTCGAAACGACCACTGCCCCCGTTTCCGCATCGACGCCGACAAAAGGATATCCAGTTCCCCGCTCTAGAGAAAAGAGGCGCCGGGAATCAATATTGCAGGGATACTTCTTTGGAAGATGAGGGATCAGCTTGGCAAGATTCTGGATCTTGGTTCCGCACCCTTTCCAGCCGCCGACAAAAGCCACTTCAAGTTTCCGGCCATGGGGCAGGATAGTCATCATCTTCTGGAAGACGCGGTCCACATTCTGCAAAGTGGCTGTCCGGTTGTCCAAGTGGGCGAGCGCCGCTTCATTGTAAGCGGGATTCCTGACGATCATGACGATGCAAGGGCCGACGCTTTCCGTCCCGATAATAGGCGTGTTGCTGTAAGCGTTCGTAATTTCATACTCTCTTTGGATTACTCCAATAATATTCGACGCAGGTACGCTCATATATAAACCATTTTTAATTTTGATTATTATATCAAAATTTACAAATAATTTAAATTAAAGCATTTTTTTGAATTGTTCTTCAGAAAGAATCGGGATGCCGAGTTCTTTGGCCTTGGTGTACTTAGAGCCTGGATCGTCCCCGACGAGGACGTAGTCGGTTTTCTTGCTGACCGAGCCGGAGACGTGGCCGCCCCTCTCTTTGATGAGCGCCGCCGCTTCGTCGCGGCTGAAATGCTGGAGAGATCCAGTCAAAACAAGCGTTTTGCCTGAGAAGGCATGGTCGGTCATCTTCTTTTTCATTTTCTGCGGCTCGACGCCGTGCTTCAGGAGAAGGTTGATCTCTTCGCGGTTGTCGGGGTCTTTCAGAAATTCGGAGATCCCTTTCGCGGTCTTTTCTCCAATCCCCTCGATCGCAACAAAATCTTCCTCCTTCATTTCCAGGAGCCGCTCGAGTCCGCGCGCTTCTTCAGCCAGCATTTCGGCTGTTTCGGTTCCGACCGATTTGATCCCAAGGGCCATGATGAGGCGCGACAGAGGGCACTTGCGGGAGGCGTCGATGCTCTCTAGGAGGTTTTGGATCGATTTTTCCTTGAAGCCGTCGAGCTGGGCGAGGTCTTTCTCGTTCAGGAGATAGATGTCGGAAGGCCGCGACACAAGTCCCTTTTCGACGAGCTGCTCAGCCACTTTCTCTCCCATGTGCTCGATATCCATCGCGTGCTTGGAAGCGAAATAGATGATTTTGCGAAGCTTTTGGCCGGCGCATTTCGGATTGGGACACCGAACCGCAACTTCTCCAGTTACATGAACGACCGCGGTTTTGCAAAGGGGGCAATGCTTGGGCATGTGCCACGGTTTGCTGTCATGGGGCCGCTTTTTGAAATCGACGCGCACCACCTGCGGGATCACATCGCCAGCCTTTTCGATGGCGACCCAGTCGCCGATGCGGATATCTTTCCGGGCCACTTCTTCCTGGTTATGGAGCGTCGTGCGGGAAATGGTGCTCCCCGCGAGGCGGACCGGTTCGAGCTCTGCGACCGGGGTCAGAACGCCTGTGCGGCCCACCTGGACGACGATGTCGTTGACGCGGGTGAACGCCTGTTCCGGAGCGAATTTATAGGCGACGGCGAAGCGGGGCACTTTTCCAGTAGCGCCCAAAATCGGATGCGCTTTGAGGTCGTCGACCTTGATCACGATGCCGTCGATCTCGAACGGAAGATGGGGCCGTTCTTTGTGGATTTTCTCTGCGAATTTCATGATCGCATCGAGATCGCGGCAGACGGCGATATGCTCTGATTTCGCTGTCGGCAACCCGATTTTTTTGAGATAGGAGTGCAGTTCGTGCTGCGTATCGACGGGGCAGTGCCCTTCAGCGATCCCATAGGCGGCGAGATTGAGCTTTCTCTTGGCAACCTCGCGGGGATCGAGCAGCTTGAGGGAGCCTGCAGCGGCGTTGCGCGGGTTGGCGAACACTTCAAGCCCTTCCTCTTCGCGGGCGGCGTTGAGCGAATGGAATGTAGCCAGGCTCATGTAGACTTCTCCCCGCACTTCCATCACGTCGGGAACAGAGCCGGAGAGTTTAAGCGGAACCGTTTTGATCGTCTTGATGTTCGCCGTGACATCGTCTCCCACCTTCCCATTGCCGCGGGTGACGGCATGGACGAGCTTTCCTTTTTCATAGAGGAGCGAAATGGCTGTTCCGTCCATCTTCAGCTCGCAGCAGAAAGCGGTTTCTTTTTTTTCCAGGAGCTTATGGACCCGTTTCAGGAAATCGCCGACCTCTTCTTCCGAATAGGTGTTGGCGAGAGACATCATCGGGACAAGGTGCGTTCTCTGCTTGAACCCTTCGGTCGGCGCTTCGCTGATCCGGCGGGACGGAGAG
Source organism: uncultured bacterium (assembly GCA_964415395.1). GTDB lineage: Bacteria > Chlamydiota > Chlamydiia > Chlamydiales > SM23-39 > CAYPZU01. The sequence goes on along the minus strand of CAYPZU010000021.1, from coordinate 20,910 downwards.
TGGGGCAGCGCCTGGTCGGGGTGGGCCTTCTCATAATGGATGAGAGCGGCCATCTTTTGATCGTATTCGTAATCGGAAATCTGCGGCTTCGCCTCATCGTAATAGTGTTTGTCATGCTCGATGAGTTCTTCCGCAAGCTCGATGTATTCCCGCTGCGAGTGGATGGCGTATTTAGACAAATTCGACCTCGAAAATCATTGTGGCCAGCGGAGAGAGAAGAATTGAAAATCCCGCGGCGATCCCGTTTTCATCCATTCCGATCCTGACGTCCGGATTCAGCTGATTCGAACCGCCGAAACGGGCGTCGTCGGTATTGAAGACCTCTTTCACCCGCTTGACGTGGGTGAGCTTGATCCAATAGTCGGAGATCGTCTCCGGCGTGAAGTTATGGACGCAGGCGAGATACGATCCCTCCCCTTTGCGCAGGTAGGAGACGACGCTCCGCTCCGCGTCGGAAAAATCGATCCATTCATAGCCGTTCCATTCGAAATCGTACCGCCAGAGCGCGGGGCGGGAAAGGTAGAAATGGTTCAGTTCGCGGACCAGGCGGTAAATCCCCTCGTGCGCCGGGTACTGCAGAAGATACCAGTCGATCTGCGCCTTGCAGTACCACTCGTTCCACTGGGCCGCTTCGCCCCCCATGAAGAACAGTTTTTTTCCCGGATGGCAGATCAGGTAGCTGTAGAGAAGGCGGAGGTTGCCGAATTTCTGCCAATCGGTTCCGGGCATTTTTCCAATCAGGCTCTTCTTCCCGTGGACGACTTCGTCGTGGGAAAGGACCGACATGAATTTTTCCGTAAAAGCGTAGAGGAGGCTGAAGGTCAGCTCGTTCTGGTGGAATTTCCGGTAGACGGGATCTTTGGAAAAATAGCGGAGCGTATCGTTCATCCACCCCATGTTCCACTTCAGGTCGAATCCGAGTCCGCCGTTTTCAACCGGATGGGTGACACCCTGGAAAGAAGATGATTCTTCAGCGATCATCAGGACGCCGGGATCGCGCTGGCGGACGATCGTATTGAGATGTTTCAGAAATTCGATCGCATCGACATTGAAATTGCTTCCGTCGGCATTGGGGATCCACTCCCCCTCCTTTCTTCCGTAGTCGAGATAGACGAGAGAGGCGACCGCATCGACCCGGAGGCCGTCGATGTGCATCTGTTCGATCCAGAAAAGAGCGCTGGCGATCAGAAAATTGGCGACTTCTTTCCTTCCATAGTTGAAGATCGCCGTCTGCCAATGAGGGTGGATTCCCTTTCTCGGGTCTTCGTGCTCATAGAGCGCGGTCCCATCGAACCGGTTGAGCGAGTAGTCGTCGGTCGGAAAATGGGCGGGAACCCAGTCGAGGATCACGCCGATCCCCTGGCTGTGCATGTGGTCGACGAAGTATTGGAAATCGGTCGGGTTGCCGTAGCGCGAAGTAGCCGAGAAAAATCCCGTCACCTGATACCCCCACGACTCGTCAAGAGGATGCTCCATGACCGGCATCAGTTCCACGTGGGTAAATCCCATCTCTTTGCAGTATTTTGCAAGATCTACGGCGATCTGCCGGTAATTCGGGAATTCGGAGCCGAAATCGCGCCACGACCCCAGATGGATTTCATAGATATTGATCGGCCTGTCGAGAGTCGATTTGGCGCGCGCCCTCATCCAGTCGGCGTCGTTCCAGCTATATTGGCGGATGTCGAAGACGACGGAGGCGGTAAGCGGCCGGAGCTCGGAGAAAAAAGCGACGGGATCGCTCTTGACCCGGAGATAGCCTTCCTGCGTGTGGATTTCAAACTTGTATTTCTCTCCGGTGCCGATTCCGGGGACGAAAAGTTCCCAGACGCCTGAAGCGCCCATGCTCCGCATCGGATTCGCCCGCCCGTCCCAGTGATTGAAATCGCCGACGAGCGCCACGCTCCGGGCGTTCGGCGCCCAAACGGCGAACTGCGTCCCCATCACCCCGTGGAATTCGCGCGGATTGGCGCCGAGCATTCGGTAGAGTTCGTAGTGGCAGCCCTGATTGAAGAGGTAAGTGTCGATTTCTCCGACGGTCGGCAAAAAAGCGTACGGGTCTTGCGCCAGAAGACCGCTCGCATGGTAGATTTTATATTCGTCCGCCTTTAAATCCGATCCGGGATGAAACGCGAACAGCCCTCTCTCGTCGATCCGCTCCGCTTCGACGGTTTTACCTTGCGCTTCGAGATAGATTTTATCGGCTCCCGGCTTCCAGATGCGGATCACTTTGCCAGAAGGGCTGTCGTGCAGCCCCAAAAGACGGTGCGGGTCGTGCAGACGCGATTCGGCCAAAAGAAGCAGATCGCGCGAGTGAGGTGCCATTAGTTCCATGGCAAAAAAGGTACAGCTTTTATCTATTTTTGGAAATGATCGAGGAAATAAGTTTTGCCTGCTTCAACCAAAAGGGGTTCGCCTGCCTGAAGCTTTTTCCCTTTGCCGTTGAGCTGGCTGCGGACGCGGAGCGATTCGATCCCCTTCTGCAGATCGAGAACAACCTCGCCGGATGTCGTCGCGCGCAAGAGAGCCCGCCGCATCTTTCCCTTGGTCCATTCGAAATCGATCGACCCGATCCCGAGAGCCTGGACGCCGAGCATGCGCCCCGCATCGAACTCGGGGGGCAAATGGGGCAGAAATCCGACCCGCCGGTCGTTTTGGCGGAAAAAGAGGGATCGAATTTGCTTCGCCCCTTCCTGGATGAGAAAAAATGAGTCGCCCTGAACTGGCCCTTCCGGAGCGATTCCCTGATGCTGGCCGTCTTCGAGCTGCGGCGCGCCGATCTTCGCAAACGCGGAGCGGAAAAACCGCTCGAGGGCGCTTGCCAAACCTTTCCGCTCCTCAGGCCAAGACAGAAGGAGAGCCGTCCCCGACGGTTTCTGCGGCGGGATGTGCGGGATCTTCTGGCCCAGGAAAAAGAGGGCGGGAACTAAAAGCTTCAGATCGCATTCAGCCATCGCCCGGTCCCAGTCTTGAGCCTTATGGCTTCCCAGAGAGAGCCTCTCCAAAGCGCCTGAAATGCGGATCTCCGTCTCGCAGGGAAGGAAAAGGGTCTCTTTTTTTCTTAATACGCCTGTTTCGCTCCCCTTATAGGCGATTCCGTCCGCAGGGGCTTTTTCCGCAGCGATCCGCACTCCGTCATCCTGCGCCCAAACGCGGAGCCGGTAAAACCCTTCCGCCGCCTGGCCGAAAATCCAGGCGCAGTTTTTTTCCAGATCCTGCTCGACGGTGAAATTCTTCACCGGACCGGTCAGCGCAAGCTTCAGTTCGCGCCCGGCAACCTTGATCAAAGCGGGGTAGGCTTCGAGAATCTGTTTCGATCCAGGAAGCGCGCAGGCGGCCCCCGGCGTGTGGGAAAAAGGTTTGATCCTCGCTGCGATCTCGATCTTCATATTCTCCCTACCAGCCCATCCGGTTCGTTTGCAATCAATTCGACTTCCACCAAATCATTCGGCCTGTAAAGCCCTGCCGGAACCCACACTTTGAGGAAATTCGGCGTATGTCCGGATAAAAACCCGGGACGACTCTCTTCATCGCTTTCCAAAAGGACCTGCATCTTTCTTCCCACGAATTTCTGCCGGAGCTGGAACGCCGTTTTTTCAGCGAGCCGCAGCACTTCCTGCTTCCTTCTCCGGATCACATCGTGGGGAACCTGATTTGGATAGAGCGCGGCGCGCGTTCTTTTGCGCGGGCTGTAAGGGAACATATGCACTTTGGCAAAACGAACCCGCTCCATCAGATCGAGGGTTTCGCTGAAATCGGACTCAGTCTCGCCGGGAAAGCCGACGATGAGATCGGTCGTTACGGTGAAGTCAGGCTGCCTCTGGATCATTTTTTCGACCGTCTCGAGAAAAATCTGGCGCGTGTACTTCCGGTTCATCCGCTTCAAGACGACATTGGATCCGGACTGAAGCACGATATGCATGCTCGGGCAGGTGCGCTTTCCGTTCAAGACGGCGTCCGCTAAATCTTCATCGACTTCGTCGGGATCGATCGAGGAAATCCGGAGCCTCTCGAGGCCAGGCAATGCGTCGATCGCCCGCACGAGATCGGCCAATCTTCCGCCGCCGTCGAAATCGCCCACGTTGATTCCCGTGATCACGATCTCTTTATAGCCATTGGCAATCAAACCGGCCGCCTCTTTGACCACATCCCCGATCTGCCGCGAACGGGAGCGCCCCCTCACATACGGGATGATGCAGTAGGTGCAGAACGAATTGCATCCATCCTGGACTTTCAGAAACGCCCGGGTGTGGGCGTCGAACGCCTCGATGTTGAACTCAGGGAGCGTCTCTTCTTCGGGAAAGACCTGTTCGACGAGCTTCTCTTTTTCGGCGTTCCGGACGACCTGGACCCTCTCGCCCAGCTCCCCCAGAAACTCCCCTGCCGTCTCCGCCATGCAGCCTGTAACGGCGATCTTGGCGTTCGGATGTTCGCGCAAAAGGGAGCGGATCTGGTGGCGCGAAGAGCTGTCGGCCCCTTCGGTCACCGTGCAGGTGTTGACGATGCAAAGATCGGCCTCTTCCCCGTCGAGCGCTTTGGCAAATCCCATCTTCTGGAGCTGGTCGGTATAGCCTTGCGACTCGTACTGGTTTGTCCTGCAGCCGAGAGTGACTACCTTAAACTTTTTCATGGCCGTCCATTATGCCCGAAACGAGCAAAACCGGAACAGGAAAAGAATTTTTTCAATCGCTAAAATCGGCCCGCTCCGCTATGATGGAATGCATTTACATAAAATTGGTTTGAAATTATGGCCATTAATGCCGACGCATCCTTCCTCACTATTACCGCTGCTATCTTCTTCGTCTTGAACGCAACAGGGCAAATCCCCCTCTTCCTCGCCATGCTGGCCCGGTTCGACCAAAAGCGGCAGCTTAAAATCATCACCCGCGAACTGGTCATCGCCCTCGCGATCCTGATGATCTTCATCTTCTTCGGAGACAAGGTGCTTGAAGTCCTCGGCATCACCCGGCCCATCATCGCCATCGCAGGCGGGATCCTCCTCTTCCTGATCTCCCTCACCATGATTTTCCCCAAAAGCGTCAAAGACGACGGCGACAAAGCCCTCGCCCAGGAACCAATGATCATCCCGCTGGCCATCCCGGTCATCACCGGCCCCGGCGCAATCACCACCGTCATGCTCTACGCCCATGAAACCGGCAACGCCATGATGGTCGCCGGCGCCGCCTTCTGCGCCTGGGTTCCCTCCCTGATCATCCTGCTCCTCGGCTCCTTCATCAAAAAAGGCCTCGGAGAAAAGGGTCTGGTCGCTGTCGAACGCCTCGGCGGAATGCTCGTCTGCCTGATCGGGATCCAGATGCTCACAAGCGGCATTATGGTCCTCGTCAAAGACTACTTCAAAATCACCTGCTAGAAACCTGAGCGTAGAAAAATAACAGGATAGGCAGGATCACGGCTCGCTCTGCGAGCCTAAGGATAGGAGGCATAAAATCCGCTGGCTGTGTCCGGCGCCTCGCCTCTCTTTCTCATCCTGCCTATCCTGCCGATCCTGTTATTCTTCTCTCTTCTCCTCCAATTCATTTCAGTAGAGGGCGCGTTTTGGCAAACTCCCTGCTTCATAGAAAGAGAAATATCCTGCTCTCCCAATGATGAGATGATCGGAAAGGTCGATCCCGACAATCCTGCCCGCCGCATGAAGCAGGTGCGTCATCTCCCGGTCTTTGGATGAAGGAGAGGGATCTCCGGACGGATGGTTGTGAGCGATGATCAGCGAGTGGGCCCGATGGCGGATCGCCGCATGGAAGATCTCCCGCGGATGGATTAGCAGCTCGGTCAGAGTCCCCTTGAAAAGGACTTCGCGGTGGATGCAGAGCCGCCGCACATCGCGCAGGAGAATCAGAAGAGTCTCGGCTTTTTGAGCGCCCATCTCCTCTTTAACCCTTTCGAAGACCGTTTTTGGGCTGTCGAGCGGAGTCCCCTGTTTCTTTTCCTCAAGCCGTTTCCAGAGGGCGAACGCCGCCTTGAGCTGCACCGCTTTGGCTTTGCCGACTCCCTTAATGGAAGTGAGTTCCTCAAGCGTAGCGTCGGCGAGCGCCTCTAGCGACCCGAAATGGGAGAGGAGATCGGAAGCGAGTTCAAGTACCGAGCGCTCCCGCGTGCCGTGGCCGAGCAGGATGGCGAGCAGTTCGACAGTCGAAAGGGAGCCGCTTCCCTGAGCCGAGAGGCGCTCGCGCGGGCGCTCAGCTGGGGGAAGCGACTTGAGGTTCATAGAATCTGGAAGTGGGCGATTTTATGCTCGAGGTGGTGGGGGATCTCCACTTCGAGAAGGATGTCGTTCTCATCGTATTCGCAGGAGATCACTTTTCCGTCTCGCATGACTTCGCTTACAAGAGCGTAGTGGCTTTGCGGGACGCGGAGCTTGAATACCTTCCGGAGCAGGGAAATCTCGCGGATCATGATGTCCATGAGCTGCTCGAAGCCCTCTTTTTTCAAGGCGGAGATCTCAACCGTTTTCGGATATTTGATCCGCATCCGGTGGAGGGGCGCCCGGTTTTCGCACTGGTCGATTTTGTTGAGGACGTTGATCATCGGGTGTTTCGTCGCGCCCAGCTCTTTGAGAACTTCAAACGTCGCCTCCGCCTGGCTCTCCGCATGGGGATTGCTCGCATCGATCAGGTGGAGCAGGATGTCGGCCTGGACAGCTTCTTCGAGGGTGCTCTTAAAAGCGGCGACGAGCTGGTGGGGAATCTTCCGGATGAATCCAACGGTATCGACAAGCAGAATCCCCTGCCGATTCGGAAGGACGAATTTCCGCGTCGTCGGATCTAAAGTCGCGAACAGCTTATCTTCAACCAGGACGTCGGCATCAGTCAGCGCTCGGAGCAGCGTCGATTTCCCCACGTTGGTATAGCCGACGATCGCAAAGGTAGGGATACCGGTTCTCTCGCGCAAACGGCGCTGCGTTTCCCGCTGGCGCTTCACTTCGTCGAGATCTTTTTGGAGCTTGTCGATCCGCCGCCGGACGATCCGCCGGTCGATCTCGATCTGCTTCTCCCCCTCCCCTTTTACAGCGCCGCCGCTGGCTCCGCCCGAACGCTGGCGGCCCAGGTGGCTCCACATCTTGCGCAGGCGCGGCATCTGGTAGCGGAACGTGGCCAATTCGATCTGGATCTTCGCTTCGCGCGTTTGCGCCCTCTGGGCAAACACGCCGAGGATTAATTCGGTCCGGTCGATGACGACCCGCTCGAGGATTTTTTCCAGGTTGCGCTGCTGCTGGGGGGAAATCTCATCGTCGAAAATCACTACATCGCACCGGAGCTCTGCGATGTGGGCCTTGATCTCTTCTACTTTTCCGCTGCCGATGAAGGTCGCGGGGTCGATCGACCGGATCGGCGCAGGGATTTTAAGCACCGTTTCAAGTCCATACGTATCCCCAAGGCTCTCGAGCTCTTCGAGCTGCTCTTCGCATTGGGTTTTGTCTTTCGACGTCTTGTAGGTGCCGACGAGAAGAGCCTTGTTTTGGCTTTCACTCAGATCGAGCAGGCGGCCTTCGCCTGGCTTTGGAGGAGCGTCTAATTCATGCATGCGGTTTGATCTCAAATTCAAGTTCGAGCCCATCGTACGACAGGCGGATATCTGGAGGCAATAAGGCGTTTCCTTCGTCTTGTCCGACGAAATGGCCTAAATGGGTCAGCCAGGTCTGCTTCGCTCCCGCCTGCCTTGAGAACAAAACGGCTTCCTCAAAGGAGAGGTGGACGGGAGAATTCTCCGGCCTGAGCGCGCTCAAGACTAAAACTTCGACTCCCTTCAATTCCTCGAAAATGGCGTCGGTATAATGGCGGATATCGGAGACATACGCGAAATTTCCGATTCGGAATCCGGTTACTTTCATCCCGCCCTGGATAAAGGAAAGAAAACCTACGGGGACGTCGAGAAACGTCGTGCGGCCTGCGTCCTGCTCCAGAATCTGAAATGCGAATTTCGCAGCTGTCGATGCGCCTTCGATAGGCGGGTAAAAAAGATAATCGTACCGTTTTTTCAGTTCGATATACGAGTCGCGCGAAAGAAGGCACGGAAATGGTTTCTTCTGCCTGTGGCAGAAAAGGCGCAGCTCATCGATGCCGGCGATATGGTCGAAATGGGTGTGGGTCAGAAGAAGTCCGTCCAGATGGTCGATGCCGAATTTCAGCGCCTGCTGGCGGAAATCGGGGCCGACGTCGAGAAGCAGAGTTTTGCCGTGGGCGCGGATGAGCCCCGAAGGGCGGAGCCGGGCGTTTTTTGGAGCGGAGCAAACCGGGCACTTGCATCCGATCATGGGAACTCCGGAAGAGGCGCCCGAGCCAAGAAATAAAAAAGTGCCTTTCATAGACACTTCATCATAGGCGATTTTATCTTATTGCGAAATGGCTGTTTCGGCGGCTTTGATCTCGGTGAGAAGATCGGAGAGGAAGCAAACATCGCCCGTTTTATTGAAGAAGAAATAGGCTTCGCCGAAATGGGCTACAAGGCCGCGGATCAGTTGCGCCTGGGATGAAGTGTCTATGAAAGG
>CAYPZU010000021.1:0-12397 GCA_964415395.1 uncultured bacterium | reverse complement strand
ATACGGGCAGACATCGCGAATCTGTTCGACAAGCTCATAGAGCTGGGCGTGGAATTCAGCGTCTTTTTCGTGGGCGGGGATTTGAGGAATCAACCCTTCCAGTTCTTTCAAGTCTTTCAGAGCTTCCTGGTCAGGTTCCAAAACACATGTTGTATGGTACATGATGTACCTCCATACATTCTATTATAGCACAATTGGACAATCGGAAAAAGACCCTCTCAGCCATTGACGCTTAATGACTTATATAAGTCATTGGGCCTTAGTTCGTCCCAGCCTGAGGCGGCAGCTTGAGCCAGGGCTTTCCCGATCCAAGCATGGTAAAGGAGTCCTCGGGAGCCAAGACCTGTGAAAACCCAGGCTTTTGGGGCGATTTTCGCACAGATCGGGCGGTACCCTTGAGGACGGGAGATCCGGACGCCGGCCCGGATCTCAACCACTTCGAAATGGCGGGCGGGCGGGTGGAAACGGGCCGCTTTTTCGAGCAGGCCGAGGGCTTTTTCCGGAACGGGTTCAAGGCTCGAAAACTCCCGCTCGTAGGTAGAGCCGATCTGGCAGAGTCCAGGATCTTCAGTCGGGGTGATATGCCCCTCGGAAACAAGACTGCAGGGAAGCTTCTCGGGCCAGCGGCAAAGAAGCGTCTGCCCCTTGGTCGCCTTCAAAGGGAGATCTCCGCACTGCTCGAAACCAAGAGCATCGCCTCCGAGAGCCAGAATCAAAAGGTCAAAATCGTCGAGGTGCAGCGACTCGATTTTCTCTTTTCGGAAAACAGCCCCTTTTTCAGCGCACGCTTTCCAAAGACCCTCGAGATAGAGGCGCGAATAAACCGTAGCTGCGCCCGGAATCCATAGGCCAGGCGGGTCTTCCCGCCAAAGGGCCTCCTCATCCTCTTCCGCGCGCAATTTGAAATCGCGCTTCTGCTGGTCTGAAATCGCGGGGCGGAAAATTCCCGATCTTTCGAAGACAGGGCGTCCCAGCGCTTTCTCAGCAATCGCAAGCAATCCGAATGTTGTCTCCATCCCCTCTCGGGAAGACCAGGAACGGAGGGCTTTTTTTCCGGGAAACGGATGGAGCAGCCCGGTTGAAACGCCCGATGCGCCGCCGCCAATTCCCTGCGGATCGAAAAGAACAGCTTCAATATGGGGAAATTGAGTCAGGTGCCAAAGAGCGCCCAAGCCTGCGAGGCCGGCGCCGGCGACAGCTATTTTCACGGAGCTACCTTGAAGAACGGGGCCGCGGGGGCCGGAGCGGCTGCAGGAGGCTGGAGAAGCTGGTAGCTCTCCGCCGCGAAGTTAAAGAAGAAAACGACGGCAGGGGTCAGCACGGCGCAGAACGGCAGCATGATAAAGAACCATTCGAGAGCGACCGAGAGAGAGTGGTCGGCGATCAGAAAGCTTCCGTTGGTCAAAAGAGCGGCTAAGCTCAACAGCCCCACCAAAGCTCCTATCGGCACCAGCCCGATGAAAAGAAGCGCCAGGCTGCTTAGCATGCGCAGGCGGAACGCATTGAAAATCCGCTTGGCGAGGGAAATCCGTTTGAACGGCTGCAAGGCTGCTGCCGGAGCGACGAAAAAGAGAAGTCCCAGATTGAAAAGGCAGAGAAGCAAAGAGCCGAAAATCAAGAGGAAGGGAGCGAAAGAAAAAACGACGCTGAAAAAGTCGCCGATCAGCGGGATCTGCTTCAACAGGAAAAAGAATCCCATGAGGATCCAGAGAGCCAGGTAAGCGAGAACCGGAGGAATAGAAAGGTAGGAAGTCCCTAAAACGAGATCGAGAGAGCCGGAGAGGAGGCGCGGCAGGCTCAAAGAGAGCCGCTTGATTTCATGCACATGAACCCGGATGAGGAGAACTCCCAGTCCCAGCAAAATGCCGGAGCAGAGAAGAATCGGAAGAAAGGCCAGGCTCATCGCCACCCATTCGCTCGCCTCGAAAGCGACCGCTCTGCAAAAAACGCTCACGATTCCGCAAAGGACAAGCGCCGGAAACGCAAGGAGGAATTTCCTCTTTGAAAACGAGAGAAAGATCGCCCGCTGAAACGCTTTTTCCAGGTTAGCCCAATTCATAAGCTGCCATCATACCACAACCCGTCCTAACTGCAAATAATCAATAAAAAATTTTAATCAAAAATCCTCTGGTTTTTCGCTTTGCCTGTCATTATCATCCCTGAGCCTTTAAGAGAATTTATGGTTTTGGCGATCCAATCGGTTCAGTTCAAGGAGTGGGTGCATGAGCATGTGAAGCGCCCCTATCTCGAAGGGTTCGAGAGGATCCAGCGCGCCTGGCATGGGGTTGATTTCCACTCGATTTACACCCCCCGGCTGCCCTGGAAGGATCGGGCCGTTTCCCTCGTTGCCGGCCTTCTTCTCCTGATCCCCTTCTTCAACGCGGTCGTCTGGAAAGGGTGGGAAACGCTGGGCAAGCCCGAAATCCTCAGCTCCACCTATGATCCGGGAGACGCTCCGCCCCCGATCGACGCCGACGCGCCGCCCCAGGAAGCTTTCGAGATTCATGTCGAACGGGCTCCGCCCCCCGCTCCGGCAGCAGCTCCCGCTCCGGCCGGAGTTCCTCTTGAAGTGGATCAGTTCCAACACTCCGAATCGAACCAGGGCGACCCTGCTCCCGTCATCTGCGACTGGAGGGTCGAAAGATACCCCGACCGGATTTTCATCTCGAAACACAGTTCCGTTGAAACGGTGGCCGCCCGCTACTCCCCCGAATGGGTTCTCCAGGATTACAATCTGGTCAGCGCAGACGGCCAAAGCCATTTCCACGCCCGCCTCGCAGGGCGGAAAATCCATCTCTCCGCCACCGATCCAACCCACCACATCGTGAAAGATCTCGTTTTAAAAGAGCCCTATCCCTGGATCCAGCAGTCGACCTTCGGCTTAAGGCAATTCGCTGTAAATCCAAGGGAGAGGCAGTTCAATTTCTATGGGATTAATCCGATCGATCTGTCTTTAGCCCACATCGTCGCCAGAAAAGAGGGAGAGGAAGACGTCGCCGGGTTCGGGCGCCTCCTGAAAATCAAGCTCTCTCTAACCGGACTTAAATCTCTTGTCTGGTCAGGACATATGTGGGCCGACCCTCATACAGGCCACGTGAGAAAACTCGAATCAAAGATCGCGTTCAAGCCTCTTACGACCATTCTCTTTGTGCAAAATCATCCGTAGCCCGCAGCAGCGCGTCAACGATCCCAGGCTCGCTTGCCGCATGGCCTGCGTCTTTAATCACCTCGAACTCGGCCTCAGGCCATGCTTTGTGCAGCTCCCAGGCGCTTTCCATCGGACAGATGATGTCGTAGCGGCCCTGAATAATCACCGCGGGGATCTTCCTGATTTTCCCTACATTCTCGATCAGCCAATTATCGGTTTTGAAAAAGCATTGGTTCATGAAGTAGTGGCATTCGATCCGGGCGATCGCATCAGCATGGTATCCTTCCGTGAACTGGAGGAAAATCGTCGGATCGAAAATGAGTTTCAGCGCAGCTCCTTCCCACCCCGACCACGCTGTAGCGGCTCTTCTCCTCTCTGCTTCATTCTGGGACGTCAGCCTTCTGTAATAGGCAGACATCAGATCGCCCCGCTCCGCTTCGGGAATCGGCTCCAGGTATTTTTCCCACTCATCGGGGAAGATGTGGTGCGCCCCAAACTGGTAGAACCAGTAAAGCTCCTTCTTCCTTCCCAAAAAAATCCCTCTTAGAATCAAGCCATGAACCCGCTCGGGATGGCTCTCCGCATACGCCAGCGACAACGTGCTGCCCCAAGAGCCGCCAAAGACAACCCATTTTTCAATTTTCAGCCATTTCCTGAGCGCTTCGATATCGGCAACGAGGTGCGGCGTCGTATTGTCGACCAAACTGGAGTGAGGCTCGCTTTTTCCGCAGCCTCTCTGATCCATCAGCACGATCCGGTATTTGTCCGGATTGAAAAAGCACCTGTGTCCCGGATCGGTGCCGGAGCCTGGCCCCCCGTGCAGGAAAATCACAGGCAGCCCTTTTGGATTGCCGCTCTCTTCCCAATAGATTTTATGTCCCGACCCCGCATCCAGAAATCCGGTGCGGTTCGGCTCGATCGGAGGATATTTCGTACGCATGTTTTTCCTGAAAAAAGAGAGAGGCTATCCTCTGGATTTGTAAAGATAGAGGGGGCGGATGATCGGCGTCCCTTTGCCTCCTCGGGCCTCGAGCCTTTCATAGACGATCTGGATCGAAATGCCCACCACGCGGGACAGCCCGAATAAAACGGTATAATATTCCGGATACGGAAATCCGGCTGCCGTTAACATCGATCCGGTGATGGCGTCGATGTTTGGATAAGGGCTCGAAATCTTTGGATTTTCTTTCAGCACCTTTGTTCCCTCCGTTCGGAGCATTAAAGCGATCTTGACCAGAGGATGATGGGAAAAATGCTTCTGCGAATAGGCATAGCAGACGGTCGCTCTCGGATCTTCGACGCGGAGCACCGCATGGCCGAATCCAAACACGAGCTGATTATTCGCGAGTTTATTGCGAATGAGCTTTTCGATGTCGGAGGGCTTTGCATGCTCTCCCACTTCCTTCAACACTTCCTGAACGAATTCAAGGCAATCCTGGTTGGCTCTTCCATGGCGCGGGCCTGCGAGGCCAGTCATTGCCGCCGCCAGCGATCCGTACATATTTTCAAGTCCCGACGCGACAGCCTTTCCTACGAAAGTGGAAAGATTTCCGCCGCAGTGGTCGAAGCTGACAACGTCGAAAATCTTCATCGCTTCGATCAGCTCGGGCTTTTTCTGTCCGGGCATCCGCAGCATGTGGATGAAATTTTCGATATAGCCCAATTCGGGCTGGGAATGAGGCGTTGTTCCCCATCCCGCATGGCTGTTGATCACCGCTGCAGTAATTTGGGGGATTTTCGCAATCACATTGAGACAGTCTTCGCGATAGTTTCCCGTCCCTTCGTACATCCCCGCCACAAGGATCGCCGCAGCGAAGACATCCATCGGATGCCCCTCTCTGGGGAGGGACTCGATGGCGCGGATCGTCTCCGGTTTGCAGGGCGCTCGTTTAGCCAAATCCTTTTGGAATTCCGCCACCTGCCCCTTCGATCCCATCTCTCCATGATAGAGGAGATAGATCACTTCCATCGGGTCGCGATGGGCCAGCTCGGCGATCGGACGCCCCACATAGGTCAACCCTTTCACGGGATCGACATGGGAGGTCGTGCAATAACCGACCGGCACTCCGCGAAGGCCCGTCTCAAGGCAATCGGTGGTGATTTCAAAAAGGACTCCATCGCGCATAAGATCACTTTCCTCTTAAAAGATGAGCGACTAAATCGCGCTCTTCCTTAAGTTCTTTTTGCGTCAGAGCGATTTTTTCTTTCAAGAACGGATCGATAGTTAGCCCGGAAACTATCTCGAAATCGCCTTTTCCGTGCGAACGGCACGGAAAGGAAAAGACGAGATCTTCGTCGATGCCGTAGGGATTCCCCTTCGCAATCACGCCGGATGAGAACCACTGTCCCTGGGGCGTCGGGAAAACGACCGACCGCATCGCTCCAATCGCTGCATGCGCTGCAGACGCCGCAGACGATTTGCCCCGCGCCGCAATCACTTCGGCGCCGCGCTTCTGCACTTTGGAGAAAAAGTCATTTTCAAGCCACTTCCGGTCGCGGATCACATCCGTTACAGGCTGGCCATGGATTTTTCCGTTCACAAAATCGGGCACCTGCGTAGAGGAATGGTTTCCCCAAATCGCGACATGCGTCACCTCTTCAATGCCCACTTTCGCTTTCTGGGCAAGCTGCGACACGGCCCTGTTTTGGTCAAGGCGCGTCATTGCGTGGAATTGATTCCGCGGAATGTCGGGAGCATGATGCAGAGCGATCAGGCAGTTCGTATTGCACGGGTTTCCCACAACCAGAACGCGTACATCTTTAGACGCCGCGCGGTTCAAGGCTTTTCCCTGCTCCACAAAAATCTTCCCGTTCTCCCCGAGCAAATCTTTCCGCTCCATTCCGGGGCCTCTCGGCTTCGCGCCAACCAGCAGAGCATAGTGGACTCCGCCGAACACCTCTTCGGGATCGCTCCCCACTTTCACTTCCTTCAAAAGCGGAAACACGCAGTCCTCGAGTTCCATTGCAACTCCCTTCAGCCCTTCCAGGCCTACAGGCAGATCCAACAGATGCAAAGCGACCGGCTGGTCAGAGCCCAGCAGGTCGCCATTCGCAATCCGGAACAGAAGGCTGTAAGCAATCTGTCCGGCGCTTCCCGTAATCGCTATTCTTTTAACAGGCTTTGTCATGAACCGCAGAATTTATCCATCAAAGAACCTTTGCAGAACGCGTGGAACGAATTTTCAGCGGCATCGTGCGCTTCCTGCAGCCAGGGGCCGAATGACTCCTTGTCCGAAGGGACCATTTCACCAAACGACTGAATGACCGTCTGCTGGATGAATGCAGGCTTGCCTTCGACTTGCCCCAGATTGAGGCTCAAAGCGAGATTGCCAACCGGTTTCTGCAGCGCGTAGGCCAGATTTAAAGCCACCGCATTCGGCCGCTCGCCGAGCTGATTCTGCTCGTAGTGGTCGGGATCGATCTCGATCTTCGTGTGCAGCTTATCCGCCAGGAAAGCGAGTGGATTTTCTCTCGCGATGTCGAAACGGATGCCGTTCACATAGCGGATCTCGCTCTTGATGAAGTTCAGCGGAAAATTGCCTGCGGGAAACAGTTCCACGATCGACTCGATCAGGCGCAGGATCAGCGCTTTGAACGATGTCCAGGAATAGCCTTTCGCGTCGTTCACCGTAAGGATGCCGGGCCCTACTTGCAGCAGTGGATAGCCGGTCCGGTCTTTTCTCAGTCTGTGCCTTGGCACAAATGGAGTCGCTTCAGGATGGGCCTGCGTGCTGGGGAGGTCTTCGATGAAGGGGAAATCTTTTTTCAGCCGCTCATAGAGACGGCCGTACATCATCGGATAGGAAGGATCGCGCATTCTTCCTGTTTGCTGGTCGTTGATGATTTCCCATCGCAGTTCGAAGATCGCTTCGACAAGAGGCGGGTGCAAAAGAGGCGGTGTTTCGGTTTTTTTTATTTTTTCAGCTTTAAAAAGTGCCATAGGTTCCTCCAAAAAGGAATTTACCTTACCAGATTTCCAAAAAAAATCAAGCAACGCGAAGCAGTTAGATCGAATCGGAGAGGATCGCCTCGCGCGTGCGGCGCATGAGATCGACCATGAAATGGAGATTGTGCACTGTAGCCAGGTTGTAAGCGATCAGCTCATTGGCTTTGAAAAGATGGTGGAGATAGGCGAGAGAGTAATTCTGGCAGCTCCAGCAAGGGCAGCCGTGTTCAATCGGAGCGAAATGGTTGGCGTTTTCCGCCTTGAGCACTTTAAGCGGCCCTTCGGATGTAAGCAGCATTCCGTGGCGGGCGGCGCGCGTCGGATAGGAGCTGTCGAACGTATCTATGCCGAGCGGAATGCACTGCTCGATCGATTCGAGATCCCCGATCCCGAGCAAATGGTTCGGCCTCTCCGGCGGCAGCTGCGGCATCAGGGCGGAGAGCATCTCGACCATCTCGGGCTTGGTTTTGCCCAAAGAGCCGCCGATAGCGTAGCCATCGAAAGGAAGCGACGAGAGAAATCGGCAGCTTTCGCTGCGGAAGGCGGGGTCTACCCCGCCGTGGATCACTGCGTACATCGCCTGATCCTGCGGGTTTTTCAGATGCTCTTCCAAAGACCGTTTTTCCCACCGGTGCGTTCTCTCGAGCGATTCTTTGAGCTTCTCGGGGCCGATATGGTACGGCGGCAGTTCGTCGAACGGGATGATGATGTCGGCTCCAAGAGCTTTCTGCGCCTGCACGGACGTTTCCGGAGTGAGGAGGACTTTCGAGCCGTCGCGATACGAGCGGAAGAGAACGCCTTCTTCATTGATTTTCAGAACATGGCCGTCCCGTTTCTTCGCCCCGCGGCTCTTGAGTTCATCAGCGACAGAACCGTAGGCGAGGGAAAAGACCTGGAAACCGCCCGAGTCGGTGATGATCGGCATTTTCCGGTTGATGAAGCGGTGGAGCCCTCCGGCTCTCCGCACAACATCGGGCCCAGGCTGCAGCAAGAGGTGATAGGTATTGCAGAACATGAGCTGCAATCCGATCGAATCGACCATCTGGTTGTCGAGCGCCTTAAGCGTCCCATTCGTGCCGACGGCGACGAAGTTCGGCGTGTCGATGATTCCGTGCGGCGTGTGGATCCGCCCGACCCGCGCCCGCGATTTTTTCGACTGGTGGATCAATTCAAAGCGGAAGGGCGTCATGTTTCACGAATCTTTTGGAAAAAGGGGTGAGGAAACTACTACAGGCGATGATCAGGAATTTGGCTAAAAGGCTGATCAGAATGATATCGAAGATCGATTCGACAAGGCCGTAAAGTCCCGCAAAACTAAAGAGCGCCGTATCGAGCGTTTGGGAGACGATGAGAGAAAGACCGACGCGGAAAGGAAATTTTTTTCCTTCGAGTTTGTCCTTCAGCCATCCAAAGAGATGGACGTCGATTTTCTGGACGAGATAGAAAACGGCGATCGACGCAAAGATGATTCGGGGAGTGGACGAGAAAATCTGGGCGAAGCCCTGATGGGCGGTGTCGAAAGAGGCCGGAGCGTAGAGGAGATGCATCTGCGACATCGCAGCGAAGAAAAGGAGCCCCAAAAATGAGGCGCCGACAGCCCGCTGCGCCGCTTCCCTGCCGAAATATTCCTGCAGCAGGTTCAGCGCGAAAATGCTCCCGATGGCGAAGACGTCGCTGCAGGTCACTGAAAAGCCGAACAGCTCGGTCTGTTTCACGACAAAAAGGTTCGCAAGGACCGCCTGGAGAACAACAAGGGAAACGAGGGCGCTTTTTCCAAGGCGCAATGCGCCGAACACAAACCCGAGTACGGCGAGGATATGGGCCAGGAAAAGAAGCTCGTTCATGGAAATTCTTTTATTTTATTCATCAAAGGAATAACTTCGTCGGCCCATACTCTACCAGACCGAGGAGTTAGAATCTATGGTCCTTTCGCTTCAAACCTACCGCCCGTTCGATTGCTTCCGGGCAGCTCAAAACCGGTTGCGGGAACTGGGGAATAACGAGGCCGCCGGATGGAAAGAGCAGGCGCTGAAAGCCGGCAAGATCGCCCTTCAGGCGATCCTGATCGTAGCCGCTCTCATTGCAGACTTTGCTCTCATTCCTCCCGCTCTCGCCTTTCAGGCCATCAAAGGAATAAAAGAAGCCGACATACAGCCCAATCACCCGATCATCCCTCCCCTGCCGACCCAGGTTCTTCCTAGTCCCCAACTGGCCGAGCAGGCGCTGGCCCATCCCTATCCTCAAGGACTGCCCCAAGGGGCCGACGGGATCGACGAAGAGCCCTATTTCCGGCATGCGGTTGAATCCTCTTTGGAGGCAATGAACCCAGCCAAAGCCGATTATTTCCGCCAACTGCTCGCCTACGGGGGAATGGATGAAGAAGGAAATCCGGGAGACCACGATATTTACCGCTGGGCCGCGGAATGCTCCGTCATCCAGGCAGCCCTCTGCATGCTTCACGGAGAAAACGAGATTCCTCTCTTTATCCGGGAAGGGCTGGAACGGGCCGGCGCCATTCATGACCTCGCTCAGGAACTCCGCGCGCTCCCGCGGCGGGAATGCGCCGCCCTCGTTTTAAAAGCACGAGCGCCCGATTCAGAGTGGAGCCTGAGGCCCGCCCTTAAACAAGTGATCAACCGGGTCCATGCCCTGGGGCAAACCCTCAGCATGTCCCAGAGGATCAAAGAACTCCATTTCAGGGCCTATCCAATTCAGTAAAAATTTTACTCCACACAGGAGCGCCTTGCTTATAAGGCCCGCCTTCGGTATGATTTAGCCGCCTTCAAGAAGAGAGTTTATGTCGATTTTTCTGCTCATTTTCATGTACGCCTCCTGGTCCAGCGTTTTCTCTTTGGCTAAAATCGCCCTCGAGCACTCCCCGCCTCTCTTCCTGACCGCAGCCCGGATGCTTTTAGCCGGCGTCATCCTCCTGGGCTTTCTCGCCCTGAAAAACCGCTCCTCTTTCAAGCTCACCGGGAAACAATTCTTCGGCCTCTGCCTGCTCGCCGTCTTCAGCATCTATCTGACAAACGCCTTCGAATTCTGGAGCCTGCAGCATTTGACCGCAGCCAAAACCTGCTTCATCTACAGCCTCTGCCCGTTCTTCTCCGCCCTCTTCTCCTATCTCCACTTTGGGGAAAAGATGAACCGGCGCAAATGGCTCGGCATGGCAGTCGGCTTCGTCGGCTTCCTCCCGGTCCTCGCCGCGCAAAAAGGGGCTTCCGAACTGCTCACAGGGGTCAACTTTCTCTCGTGGCCCGAACTGGCCATGATGGCGGCCGCCCTCTGCACCTCCTACGGCTGGATCCTCCTCCGGGTCGCCGTGAAAGACTCGATCTCCCCCCTCATGGCCAACGGGGTCAGCATGTTCCTCGGCGGCCTGATCGCGCTCGCCCATTCCTATCTTGTCGAGACATGGAACCCCTTCCCCGTCTCCGCTTCGGGATTCGTCCCCTTCACGCAGGGAATCCTCGTGATGACCTTCATCTCGAACATCCTCTGCTACAACCTCTATGGCCTCATGCTGCGGAAATTCACCGCAACCTTCGTCTCGTTCATGGGACTCCTCAGCCCCATTTTCGCCTCGCTGAACGCCTGGATCTTCCTCGGCGAACAGCCCTCCCCGGTCATCTTCTTCTCCACCGCGATCGTCTCCCTCGGCCTTTGGCTTGTCTATAGCGCTGAACTCCGCCAGGGCTACATCCGCAAAGCCGAAGAACCGATCCGCGAAGCCGCTTCCTAATTCATGAAATAGATTGTCCAGAAGAGAGCTGCCGCATAGAGATTCCAAAGCTGATACGCAGCCAGGAAAACAGCGGCAGCCTCGTCGACTTTTTTCCCTGTCCGCATCGCAAAACCGACAACCACCAATAACAGCGATGCGCTCAGAGCCGTAGCAAGCAGGGAATGGAAATAGAAGAAAGAGAAGTGCCAAGCCGCGCTTAGGACGACGATTCCGCACCAAAGAAGAACCGCTTTCGTCCTCTCTCTTTCCCTGGGAGCCAGCCAAAAGAGAGCTCCCGAAATCGAAACCAGGATGTAAATACCGGCCCAGATTCTCTGAAATCCAGCTTCAGTAGGAGTCCAGCTCGGGAGCCAATAAAGGCTCGCCCAATCGAAGCTTTGCATCCTGGCCCAATCCACCGAAAGATGAAAAAGGTAGCCCAAAAGCAAAAAAACGATGATCGTCAATCCTTTTCTCATGCTTCCACGCTATACATAATTGAAATAATTTTGCCTATATTCTAGGATCGCTTCCCCTTAAAAAAGAGGCGACGATGCGAATCTGCTCCCTTCTTGCGTCATATATCCCTTCCGTTCCTGCACCTGTCAAAAATGCTGCGTCAAGAACAGCCGCTCTCGTCCAAGAGCACGCTAACCTCGGCAACTTCTCGTTCGCTGCAGGACTCTTCTACTATTACGCCACAGGGAATGTCTCGGGACTCTATGCAGGCACAGGCGGGCTGCTCGGCTATCTCCGGGGGAAGGGCGCCGAGGGGCGGTTTATGCTCTGGCTTATGCCCGACCCTCCGGAAATCCCCGCCCAGCCAGAGCCCCCTCCGCCTCCGCCCTGGATCCCGCCTACCTGCGGTATTTCCTTTGACCTCATCACCGTAAGAGAACGACTCATAGAAATCCGGGCCAAAGAAACAGTCAACACCTACGATATCTACAACCTGGCCATCTGGTCAGTTAAAAGCAAAACCCCCCATCCGGCAAATCCAGCCAACCGGGAGCCGCTCGCGGAAAACGAATTCAGGACTCTATTGGAGCACTTTGGGATCTCAAGAGAAGAATATTTCGACCTTTGGCCAAGAGCCAAAACTCATGAGGCCGAAATTTATCGGAAACTCTTCGGACGGGCGCCTCGCCTCTCCCGGCAAATCCGGTACATGATCGACCATTACCCACAGCATTATGCGAACGCATTGGCAGATATCCGCTACCGCCTCTTTCTCGAAAAGGCGAGGCATCGCCAGACGCTGCTTTCCTATTGCCCGAATCAATGAATAAGCCCCAAGCCTGAATAGCGATTCAGAGTTGGGGCAGGCAAAATCAGATTACTTCGCTTTGCACTTGAACCAGCAGAAGATCCGCCACAGAGCAGACAGACCAACCACTGCGTAAATGACGCGAGTAAAGGTAGACATTTCGCCGAAGATAGAGGCGACGACGTCCCATTTAAAGAAGCCAATAAAGCCCCAGTTCAGGCCGCCGATCAGCAGCAAAATCACGGCAATCATATCTACAGTTTCGTACTTTTTCATATAAGGGTAACTCCTTCCGTTGAGAACCTTTACCTT
>CAYPZU010000020.1:0-33457 GCA_964415395.1 uncultured bacterium | reverse complement strand
GCACCCTCCGTATTACCGCAGCTGCTGGCACGGAGTTAGCCGGTGCTTCTTTACAAAGTACCATCAAATTGGCTGGGTGTTATCCAACCTTTCTTGTTCCCTTGCGAAAGAGCTTTACAACCCGAAGGCCTTCTTCGCTCACACGGCGTCGCTTCGTCAGGCTTGCGCCCATTGCGAAAGATTCTCGACTGCAGCCTCCCGTAGGAGTCTGGGCAGTGTCTCAGTCCCAGTGTTGGCGGTCAATCTCTCAATCCGCCTAGACGTCTTAGCCTTGGTAGGCCATTACCCTACCAACTAGCTGATATCCCATAGACTCTTCTCCAACCACAAGGCCTTTCGGTCCCCCGCATTGATAAAGACAGGATGCCCTGTCTCACCTCATTCGGTATTAGCGGCCGTTTCCAGCCGTTATTCCCAGGTCGGAGGCAGATTATCTATGTATTACTAACCCTTGCGCCACTATATAGAGTTGCCCCTATACCGTACGACTTGCATGCCTCATCCACGCCGTCAGCATTCGATCTGAACCAAGATCAAATTCTCAAAAAAAATAAATTACTTATGACGAGTGAAGCTTGTTTTCACAAACTCCACACAAGCTTATTTCTTGTACATTCTTCTCTTCTTCTACTGTCAAAATATCTTAAAGCGACCTTGTTAGATCCTGAACAGTCTTGCTGTTCTATTTCTTTGTGAATCAGTCATCAAAGAAGTGAGACTAACATACCTAAAGTCGTGAATTTCGTGCAAATGGTTTCGATTTTTTTTCTTTTTTCCGAGAGAAAAAAATCGCCTCCAGACACTCGGGAAGGGGCGATTTCCGGAAAATTTATTCGACCTGAAATGACGTGAAAAAAATGCGGTGGCTGGCTTCATCTGCCTTAGGACTGGTCGTTTGAAACAGGAAATAGTGGCCTGCCGACTGAACGATCTGCTCCCGGACCCATTTCCCCTCCCTTTTATAGAGAAGACTCGACGCGGCTTGGTCGATTTCAAAAGCCTCTGCGTCCGGAAGCGCCTGAATCTCAGCAGCTCTCACTGCGAACGGGTCGCCCCTCTCCCCTTTTTCGACTGCTCTCAAGACGAACTGTTCGCCATCTTTCGACGCTACGATTTCCAACACTCCTGGGGCCGGATGGCTATAGGTTGGATCTTCAGGAAAGCGGAGAACGATCTTTTCCCCCGCCAGCTGCTTAGCGAATACAACCCAGATCGAAGGGTCGATTTCATCTCCGCCAAACGGCGTCTCTTCTTTCTGCTCTACAGGAAACCAGCCCTCATCCTTTTCCCCTTCAGCAGGCGCTATAGGACCAGCCGCTAGGATAATCCCAACTAAATATTTTAAAAGCACCAGTATAATTCCATTTTTTCAATATATTATAACACGAAAATGACTTTAATTATTCTCGGTGATATAAATGTTAAAAAAACAGGAGCTTTTATGAAGATTAAGGAAAAAATTCACTATTCAATTTTACTCCCGCTTGCAGCCGCGCCTCTCATCCTCAATTCCTTAGCCGCCTCTGAAACGGCTTCTCCCTCCTCAAAATCGGCTTACCGGAAATTCAAGGCCGAAACGTCTCTGGCTCCCATCCTGGTCCCGAAAGGCCAATATGTGGGCGAGCTCCAGGAAAAATGGCAATTCCCCTCCGACCACTTGCCGATCGGGATGTCGTTCGAAGGTCTTGGAATCGCCTCCTGGAACGTCATGAATACAATTTATTTTAAGTGGGTCGAGGAAAATTCCCAGGGCCTTTCCCGCTCGATGCTCGCTCAGGAAAACGTTCTCCTACCCAACTCACCTCTGACGCTGCGGGAAAAACACACAGTTGATCAAGTTCTCGAGATGCTGTCCCATCCCGTCCAGCCGCGCAGCCTGGTCGCTTTGCAGGAATGCGGAGCCGCCTTCCTTGAAAATCTGCAAAGCAGACTCCCTCCCCGCTTCAAATTGATTCTACAGGATGAAAACGGAGCTAAAGATCAAAATGCGGTAATCTACGACACCCGCCTTTTTGAACTGGAAGCGAGCCAAACCCCCCGGATTTTTTCCGCGGATACAAGAGGATTTCAGGAACTGATTTTCAAGAGGCTCGACCAGGGAACCCGCCTCCGGATCTATAACGCCCACATCCCGGGAGATCCGGTAGGTCCTGCCCGTTTTGAATTCGGCTCCTATGTTGCGGAATCCCAAAAAGACGGCATCCCTTCGATCGCGATGGGAGACATGAACTTCAACGAACTGGAAATGGATGAGGCGTTCCGAAAAATGGCTCCGGGCAGCTATGAAATCGCGACGCCTTATTGCACGAACATCTCTCCAAATTCGTTCATTTCAAAAGCGATCGACCACTTCATCCTCTTGAACACAGAGAGCAAGGCGAGAATCAGCCGTCCCGAGGAATTGCTCGCTGGGCTGGAAGAGACAGTGGCGCTCTTAGAAAAGAAATAATCGCTTCCCTTCCAAAGAGCGCCTCGAGTTTTTCATATAGAAGCTGCGGGGCGCTCTCCTTTTTTCCGCTAAACACGAATTTCACTTTTCCTTCGTCCCATACAGGCCCTTTCGCAAGCCCCCGGAAAAGCGGCTTGATCGTCCCCAAACGGAAGAATGTCGACGCTTCTTCGGAATGGGCGAAAGAGAATCGGAAAAATGGGTGCCTGGCCCGCGAAAAACACTCGAATTGGGCTGGCCTGGGCAGCGGAACCAGACACCGTTCGAATTTCTTCCATTCGACTTTTCTCTCCGAATCCAGAAAACACCCCAGCTCCTCCTCCCATTCCTTTTTTTCAAGAAAGCGGGGTTTTGTTTCGTACCACATCGGGTCGACCTCGAGCCACTCGGTATCGAGTAAATCGTCCATTGTTCCGCGGCCAAAAAGCTGGGCGAGTTCCGTAAATATTGGATCGAGGGTCTTCGTCAGCTCGGCCTCGGAAGCGGCCCGATGGACGATTGACGCGGGAGGCGCTGCTAGACTGAAATAATCATCGCGCAAATCGATGCTCTGATCCGTGTTTCTCCTTAAATACCTCGAGCGATAGAAGATCAGATGAAAAGCCCTGCCGTCCTGGACTGATGCGAACTGAATCGTGATTTTTGCGCGATAGTCCGGTTTTCCATCCGCGCCGATGTTCTGGCGGAGGATCTCGATCCGTCTTGGGGAGGGCAAAGGGACGATCGAACTCTTCAGCCGATCCCATGAAATCCGGCCGCCGGCTTGAAACGGGGCAAGCGCATCGCGCACACGGGCTTCGAAAAATTCAGGAGTCCAGCCAGGGGGAGCGGCAAAATCGAGCGAAAACTTCCGCCCCAAAGCCTGCGAAGATATCTCTTCATCCCTTGGAAGAAATACCGGAGAAGAAAAGCTGCAAAGCTCTGATTTAGAAGCGATAACGCAGCCTCCCGAAGAAATAGCAAACTAATCTAATCTGCCAGGCCCCTTGAGTCAATAAAAAAATCTTTAGCGAGGAATCGACCCATTTGCTAAAGAGAGCGTTAGAGAGACATCTCTAACTAGGAGCAACTATGTGCCTTTCTATTTTTCTCGCCCAAGTGATTGGGTGCTATAGCGTTCTGGTAGCGCTGGCGATGCTGGTCCACCAAACGCGCTTCAAAAAAACGATGAATGAATTTGTAGGAAGCCATCCCCTGATCGTTTTAACGGGCGGCTTGAGCATTATTTTCGGACTTCTGATTGTCGTCAGCCACAATATCTGGGTCGCAATGTGGCCTGTATTGATCACCATTATCGGCTGGCTCCTCCTGCTGCAGGGGATCCTGAGAATTCTATGGCCTGAACGTTTTGCCAAAATGGTCAAAGATCTGACTGCAAAGAACGGCTACCTGATCATTTCGTGGGTATGGCTGATCGTCGGCGCCTATCTCGCCTGGGTCGGCTTTACAGAAATGTAATTTCTGCCTCGAAAACCCCCAACGCGCTCCTAGAAGGGCTGGGGGTTTTCTTCAATTTGAGTAGTAATACCGCCGCATCTCGACCATTTTCCCTCCGCGCCAATCGATCAAATCCACTCCGAAGCGAACCTCTGCGCCAATCCGGATGATGAATTCGAGAACCGTCGAGTTCCTCTCCTGGAAAAGATTCACGGCTTTATACGAGGCTTGAGCCGCCTCGTCAAATTGCTTCTTGAACAGTTCAAGCACGGCGTTTTTTCCCCTCACCCATTTCAGAGCGGGGTCGTGGAGACAAAAATCTTCGTGGAACAGCTCGCCGATCGCATTCAGGTCTTTTTGATTGAAGCAGTCCGCAAACTGGAGAGTTAGGGTTTTCAGAGGAATGGTTTCTAACTGCAGCATAGTTATCCTTTGATGACCAGGGTCGGTTTCAAGCGGGCGACGCGCCGGGCGAGCCCAGCATCTTCAGTCGCTTCGCACACGGCATCGACATCTTTATAAGCGTCCGGCATCTCTTCGGCAACCGTCTTTTTCGAGCTGGCGAGAACCATGACCCCCTGCGACTTCATGTGGGCGATCAGATCCTTCCCTTTCCAGGCGTCCATCGATTTGATGCGGCTTCTCGCTCTTCCTGCGCCGTGGCAGGCGCTGCACCAGGTCAGCGGATTGCCGAGCCCGGCCATCAGATAGCTGGCCCGCCCCATGTCCCCGGGAACAAGGACCGGCTGTCCCGTTCCCTGAAAAAGAGCGGACAGTTCCTTTGCCCCCTTCCCGTAGGCGCGGGTAGCCCCCTTTCTGTGGACGCAGAGCTTTCTTATTTTTCCATCGACGGGATGGTCTTCGAATTTGGCGATATTGTGGCAGACGTCGTAGAGAAGGCGGACGTCTCTTGGAGCGATGCCGCAGACAGCGTGGAAAGCGTCCCGGACTCCGGCCAAAATCTGCTGGCGGTTGTTGAAGGCGTAATTGGCCGCCGCCGCCATCGCCGCAAAATAGGCTTCCCCCTCGGCGCTTCGGATCGGCGCAGCGACGAGCTGCCTGTCGGGCAGCCCTTCGGCGAATCCTTTTTTCATGAACTGATCGAGCGTGTCTTGACAAATCTGGTGGCCGAATCCGCGCGATCCCGAATGGATCAGGATGTAGGTCTGCCCCTCGAAAACGCCCCACTCATTGGCGGTTTCAGGGAAAAAGAGCTTTTGCACGGCGCCGATTTCTACAAAGTGGTTGCCGGAGCCGATTGACCCGAGCTGCCTGCGCCCCCGGTCGCGCGCGCCGCGTGAAACAGCGTCGAGGCTCGCCCCTTCGATGCAGCCGCGGCTTTCCATGTGCTCGAGATCTTCCGCGAACCCATATCCCTGCTCGATCGACCAGCGAGCCCCTTTCTCCAAAACATGCCTGTAATCAGCATCCGACAGCGCCCTTCCGGCCTCTTTCTGCTCCTGTCCAACACCCGACGGGATCCTCTCAAAAAGAGCGCGGAGGAGAGCGCCCCGTTTCCGCTCGTCGAAGGCGGCCCAGGGCTCTTTCAAAAGAGCGAGGCGGACGCCGCAGTTGATATCGTAGCCGACGCCGCCGGGGCTGATCACCCCGGTTTCAGCGTCGATCGCAGCCACGCCGCCGATCGGGAATCCGTAGCCCCAATGGATGTCGGGCATCGCGATGCTGTAGCCGACGATTCCGGGAAGATGAGCGACGTTGCGCACCTGTTCGAGAGGGCGCTCGATCTCGATCTCTTTCAAAAGCTCTTCCGTTGCGATGACAAGCCCGGGCACTTTCATCCCTCCAGTCTGGGGAAGCAGATAGGTCGCAGGCGCGATCCGTTTCATCTCAGACATCGACGATCATCTCCCATTCGAGGCATTCTTTTTCTTGAATTGTTCCGTGGAAGCTCACCGCTTTGAACGGGCATCCGATTTCAGCGTCGGTTTTTGCGACGATCCGATTGAGGGCCTCAATCGCTTCGTCCAACGTTCCGACTGGAGAAAAATCGAAAAAGGGAATCAGCAAAGGGAAGCGGAAACTGAGCGCGAGCTGCGCATGAAGATAGATTTGATAAAGCGAGGCGCCTCGGATCCTAAAAGCGATATCGGCCGTATGCTCCAGCTCCTCGAACGGCGGGAGGATCCTGCACGACCAGACGATTTTGTATTCAGAATGGCCCAGGCTTTCGTACAGATGGAGATCCTGGAGAAAGAGAGGAAGTTTCTGGAACTTGCTTTTCCACTCGTCCTCGGCAAACGGAGCCCGCGCCAATGTCACATGCGGCAAAAACGCTCCTCTGCATTCCCGGGGAGCGAATCCCTGTTCTGCAAGCCAAGAGACAAGAGCCTTTTGGTAGGAAGAAAAATGATCTGTTTCTTCGAATAGACGAACTTCCCAGGCAGCTACACGCGGTGTTTTATGGGGCAGAAAGAGAACCTTCTCGAAACAGGCTCCAATTCCCGTTTTAAAGGGAGGTTTCGGAAATTGACTGAGAGATTTTGTCAGCTTCGGAAAATCGGAATCGCCCAGAAATGCGAGAGTCAGATGGCGGCTGCCTTCCTGCAAAATCCTTCCGCGCGGAAGCTCATCGGGCCAAGGGGCGATCGCTTCCATTCCAAAAAAGAGCCGCTTGCGGTCCAATCTTTCGCTCATTAAAGTATATCTTAATCGATGGAGAGAATTATGAGAAAACCGATTTGGGCCTTGCCCGTCACAACGGATGAAATCAATCGAAGGGGAAAGAATACTCTTTCGGATCATTTGGGGATCGAATTCACAGAAATCGGCGACGATCATTTGACGGCGACGATGCCGATCGACCAGCGGACGATCCAGCCGATGGGAATCCTGCATGGAGGAGCCTCATGCGTGCTGGCGGAAACTGTCGGAAGCGCTGCAGCGAACTACTGCATCGACCCAAACGCAAAAGTCTGCGTAGGCCTTGATATCAACATCAACCACATCCGTTCTGTCCGGTCAGGGATCGTTGCAGGAGTGGCTAAACCGCTCCATATTGGAAAATCGACGCATGTATGGGAAATAAAAATCTACAATGAGCAAAAAGAGCTGATTGCGATTTCCCGTTTGACGATGGCTGTGATAGATAAAAAATAAGCGCGGGGAAGAACTCCCCGCGCAGTTCAGAACATATTAGCGATTGTAGAAACCACCGCGGTCTCCGCGAGATTCACGGCGTTCGCCGCGCTCTCCGCCGCCCCATTCGCGACGTGGACGGAATTCACCGCCGCCAGCTGGACGCTCTCTGCGCTCGCCCATTGGACGATCGCCCATTGGACGGTCGCGCTGCTCGGTTCTTGCCCAGTCGATCACGAGGGATTTGCCTTGGAACGGCTGTCCGTTCAAAGCATCTTTCGCTTTGCCTGCGGAATCAGCGGATTCCATGCGGACAAATGCAAAACCGCGGGATCTGCCGGAAAAACGGTCCATTACGATTTTGACTTCCTGTACTTCGCCGAAGCTGCCGAACAGCTCGCGAACTTGATCTTCATTTGCATCAAAATTCAGATTTCCAACGTACAGTTTTTGATTTTGCTGTTGATTCATTTAAAAATACTCCAAAAAGATAAAAAATAGGACCCTAATTTAGTTTCTACGGCCAAATGTTTTGTTAGGAAACAAGACCAAGACAAGAATAGGGCTAAAAGTTCTGTTATTCCAGGAGAAGCCAGCCAGTGCCAGCTTGCTCATGGAGAACACATTATATCCGACCCCCGCCCATCAAGTCAAATCTCATTTTGCATCGATTATCCTAAACGCCCATCCAATGCGCAAGCGCTTGGCTTGAAGACGAATAGGATTTTTAAAGAAAAAAAACCAATAAAAAATTATTTTTATTCGCTCCAAACAATGAGGAACTTATGTTTTTCGATCTGCCCCTCCCTCTCCAACAGCCCGTCGCCATCGTCTTTCCTGTTTCATCCTCTTATCCAACGCAAGAACAGTTCAGCGGTTGGACAGATCAGCTTCTCCTTCTCTACCGCGATGGATTCTCCTGGAGGGACATCAAGCCGATGATGGATCTCTGCGACGGCTACTTCCGCGAGGAAGGATTCTCTCTCAGCCTCGACCAGAAACGGAGAGCTGCGGCGCAACTGCTGAAAGACTTGGTTGGGCGCCGCCGCATCGTCTTTCTCCCTTCCCCTTTTTTTGATCCGCTCTTCGAACAGATGATGCCCGCTTTCGCCGCTCTTGCTTTCCCCGCTCCCCTCTCGACGCCCCGGCTCCAGATTCCGGGAAAGCCGAATCGGGAAGCCCTCCTGAAGCGGACGCAGACGATCCTGTCGAATCTGCCGAAACAGATCGACTGGGCTCTTGCCGTCAAGGTGTTCCAATCGGGAATCGGTTTTGCAAATGAGTATTCCGGCTTGTCGGACGCTGAAAAATCGGCTCTCGCTAAAACCTTTTTCGATGAAGTCTTCGATTCGGTCGACCCCACGCGCCTGCCGCCCCGATTCATCCTCTCCGTCGTCCACGAGACGGCCGATCCGATGATCGACGCCGTCTTCGGACTATAAGAACCGATTTGTGTTGCGGATTGATAAAGGATTTCCTAAACTCAACCGTTATTCAATTGGCGTTCGATGTATTATTCAAAATGCGAAACCGGCTATGTCATCCGCCTTGAGATTGGCGAAGAAGTGCAGGAATCTCTCCGGCAATTCGCTGAGAAAACCAAAATTAAAGGGGCTTTTTATCAGGGGATCGGAGCGCTGACGCACGTCGAACTCGCTTTTTTCTGCACCGATACAAACTCGTACGACCGGAGATTTTTTTCAGAGGAATACGAACTCGTCTCCCTCTTGGGCAACCTCAGTTCTACAGAGGGCGTCTTCCTCCCCCACAGCCACGTGACTCTAGGCGACAAAAATTTCAACACCTACTCAGGCCACCTCGTCCGCGGCGTTGTCAGCGTGACAGCCGAACTCCTGCTCACGCCGGTCGATCTCGCCCTCACCCGCAAAGACGACCCCATCATGAAATACAAAGGCCTCATCTCTCCCAAGCGCACCCAGCTCAAGATCATTTAAGTTGATCTGCTAAAGCAGACTCCCCTAGAATTCTGTATATGATCACTAAAGAAAAACAGGACGCTCTCGCTGCCCGCATGGAACGGCTGGGCATAAACGAAAACGACCTCCTGGAAAAGTTCATCCTCGGCTCCGGCAGCGGCGGCCAGAAGATCAACAAAACGTCTTCCTGCGTCTACCTCAAGCACGCACCCACCGGCATCGAAATCAAATGCCAAAGAGAGCGCTCCCGCGAACTCAACCGCTACTACGCCCGCCAGGATCTCTGCGACAAGGTGGAAGAACAGGTTTTTCAAGAAAAAAGTAAGAGGCAGCAGGAATTTGAAAAAATCCGCCGCCAAAAAAGACGGAAATCCAGGCGCCAGAAACAGAAGATGATCGAAGATAAACGGGGCCTCTCTGCTAAAAAAGCCCTCCGGAAGCCCCCTCGCTCGAATAACGATTGATCCCCCGCTCCCTTTCCTCTATACTATCGCCAATTTTATGGAATACTGCGTCCCAGAAAACATGAAGGCGTCCGACGCCCTCAAAAATATCTATCCCGACAGCTCCCGCCGCTCTCTCCAGACCTGGATCGAGAACGGACGGTTCCATGTCGACGGCGCGCCTCTCAGGCACGAAAATCAGCCGTTGAGGAAGGGGCAGATCATCAATTCGCAGGATACGTTCCGCCCCCCCAAAGTTCCAGGCCTTAAAATCCTCTTCGAAGACCGCTACCTGATCGCCATCGACAAACCGATCGGCCTCCTGAGCGTCCCTCTGGATGAAGGGAAACACAAAAAACACGCCCTCGGCCTCCTGCGCCAGCACTACGACACAGACCAGATCTACGCCGTCCACCGGATCGACAGGGAAACTTCAGGCGTCCTGATGTTCGCCCGCGGCAAGGAAGCGGAAGAGCGGTTTAAAGAGCTGTTCGAGCGGCACGACATGCGCAGAGAATATTTTGCGATCGTCGAAGGACGGCTGAAAGAAGACCAGGGAACCTGGAGCTGCGGCCTTATGGAACTCCCCTCCTTGCGCGTCGTTGAATCCCCTGAAGGAAAAGATTCGATCACCCACTTTGAAGTGGTCCGCAGATCGGCCAAATACACCTACCTGCGCCTCGAACTCGAAACAGGCCGCAAACACCAGATCCGCGTCCACTGCCAAAGAGCCGGCCACCCGGTTCTCGGCGACGGCAGATACGGTTCGCAGCAAAATCCGATCCGGCGCCTTTGCCTCCATTCCTACCTGCTCGAATTCAAACACCCGTTCACCAAAAAAATCGTTTCATTCAACGCTCCGCTCCCCTTCGTCTTTAAGAAGCTGGGCGGCGAAATCTCTCTGTAAAATCCCTTTTTTTGCCCATTTATCTTGACGCAATTTTAACATTTATTTATTTATATCTTTAATTAAAGAAATTTATCACACAAGGGAGGGGTGCCATGTCGACGATCATTAGAGAACCTAGAGATTACCTGCTGCAGCCGGAAGCGTTCGCGCAGCTCCGCGCAAAAGCGAGAAAAGCGTTTTGGGAAAGCAGGGCGCTGCCTGACGACCTCCCCATCATCCGGGAGATCATGCGGATCTCTCCCGGGGATCCGAGATTTCAGGCAGAGGTGGAAAACGGACCTTTGACGAAAGAAGCCGATAAGACCGTTGCGGTGATCCGCAGGCTCTTGGAAGAGGAACCCTCCACCCCGAAAAAACAGGAACCTTCTACGCCGAAAAGAAGCTTGAGCGGACTCACTTTGCCCAAACCTCCGGATGAGGGCGAACGAAAATTCCCTGCTCCCTCTGATCTGCCCCCGCCTCCCGGGATGAAGCGGCTTCCGATGATCACAGGTCCTGACGATCTCGACCTCCTCGCAGCAAAAGTGCGCGGCGCAATGCAGAGAGGGACTCTGTCCGGAGTGAATAGCGCGCTGGCCAAACAGGTTTTGGCCGCCCAGGTCCTCTACGAACAATGCACGCCATTTGGAGAAGTTCTCACGAGATGCCTGGGGGGGCCTGCTTTGGAAAAATGCATCGGGCCTTCCTATCTTCAAGACGTCCCTCTGGGAGACTATCCAGCAAAAAGGAGGGCGTTCCTGGCAGCGTTCATCCAGGCGATGCAAAAAGAAGAGCCGGCTTTCGTTCCCGCTCCTCCCAAACTTCCTCCACGCCCCTCGCTTCCTGCCGAATGGACGGGAGCTTCCGCCAGCGCAAAGCCCGTCTCGCCCAAAACCCGCTCCCATTCAGGAGGGCAGATCGCCTCTTCGCCCAAAGCGGCCGCGCCTCTCCTCCGCGCGAAAACGCAGCTGATCTTTTCAGACCAGCTCCGCGCCTATCCTGTTTCTCTGCAGGATCCCTCGCCGATGAGGCGGCTGCTTGAAGGGGCCGTGATCCTTCAATATCTCTTTCCGGAGCGATTTGGGAAACTGTTCAAAAAAGGGAGCGAGATCGAAGTGGTCGCTCTACTGAAGGAACTGGGAACCATGAGCCGCTATCTGAACCTTAGCTACCCGGCCTGCGTAGAACGGTGCTTTAAGGTCTGTGTGCAAGAACAGCCCGAAACGGTAAATGCCGTATTCGACAAACTTCTATCGAAACACACGATCTCCAAAATCAGAAAAGCCCCAAAAATCCCCATGGACTTCCCCCTTGGAAAAGCGTTCCGCCAGCCTCCATTCGATCAGGAAGCGGCCGCCGAGTCGCTCCTCGGCGTTCTCGCCTACACGAAATATGTGCTCGCTGGATGCTATTCCGAATACACGAAAGAGGAGAAAAGAATCATGGATCTGCTTTTGCAGGCTGGACTGATCCGCGATATGCTCCGGCTCGATTTCGCCACCTCGCTGAAAATCGTCCTCTCCACTGCAGGGCCGGTCAATGATTCCGACGTAGAGAGAATGACGCGCAGGGCCAATTTGGGGAAAACACCCGCCTCCGAGAGCTTTAATGAGTCGTTCGACGGCGAAAGGGAGCTGGCGCGAGCGCTCGACGTCCCTTTCCTGAAACATCCTTTTCTGTTCGATTTGTACTTGGAACGGGCGCGATCCCGCCTTTCCGCGCGCAGCCCCTATACAGTCCGCGTCGCAGAACTTCTTTTGGCCATCGGGGAGCGCTTGAAAAAAGAGCCGCTCACTCTCGAAGGGGCGGTCAAAAGCAGCTTTACGTTAAACGGCCTGAAAAGGCTCTTTCACTCGGAGGACACGGAAAGGAACATCCGCGAGCTCGGCTCGGCATTTTTTAACTTAAGGCCCTCTTTCTACGCAAAACACCCGGCCTTTGATTCGGAAGAGTCTTTTTTGCGCCTTTTGAAGGCGGAAAAACCAGCCGGCGCTGACGCGCAGACGGAACTCGTGTATGTATGTTTGCAGCAAATCCGGAAACGGATGGAAACAGACCCTACCATCCCTTGGCAGGAACTTCTTAATTATTACATGAACACCGATGCGCTCCGCTCCTTATTCAGATCAGAAAAGGATCTGGAGAACTGCCAGGAAGTCGCCCGGTGCATCACTGCGATTTTAGCAACTGCCCCCTAAAAAGGAAGCAGCTGGCATTGCGGCGCTTTTTCCCAATCCTTGGAGAACCGCTCCACCGCCTGGCGGGTGAGCGGATTCTCCTCTATAAAAAGGGAGAACACTTTATCGTTGAGCGTCACGGCGTGCATCCCCATTTCAGCGCACTCCTTCACCTGCTCGGCCGTCTTGAGCGAGGCGCCGAGAACTTTCGCAGTAAAGCGATAGCGCAAAAGCATCCGCATCATCGCCCGCATCGGCTCGATTCCGCTGATGTCGTTTTCGCAGATGCGCGAATAGTAGGGGGCGATGTAAGAGGCTCCGGCGGCGGCGGCGAGAAGAGCCTGATTCGTGTCGAAGACGGCAGTCGCCATGACAGGGATGCCGCTCTTCGAAAGAGCTGAGATCGCCTTCAGCCCTTCGGGATTCACCGGCACTTTAACCATGAGCCGGTTTGAAAAACTATAGAGCGCCTCGCCCTGGTGGATCATCTTTTCGGCGTGGTGGGCCGTTACCTGGGCGGTTACTGGCCCCGGCTGAATCTCAAGCAGCTGCTCGAGCGTTTTTTCCATACTTAGCTTCGATTTGGAAACGAGCGAGGGGTTCGTCGTCACGCCAAATAAAATTCCCATCCGTTTCGCTTCTTCCACCTTCGGCAGATCAACCGTATCGAGCCAGATTTCCATAGAGCCTCCCCTTTGCCCCATCTTACCACTGTCGCAAATTTTCGCGTCTGGATATACTCGGATTTGTATGGATTTAGCTCAATTCGTAAACCATTTCATCGCCCTACTCGTCATTGCCAACCCGCTCTCGGCGCTTCCTGCCGTTCTCAGGATCACCCGCCATCAGAATCTCAAAGACAAAAGGGAAACGGGTCTTACGACAGCGTTCGCCGTCGGCGTGATCCTGCTTGTCGTAACCTGGATCGGCACACCCCTCCTCATGATTCTCGGAATCAAACTCCCCGCGTTCCAGGTCGCAGGAGGATTCGTCCTGTTCATGATGTCGCTTTCAATGTTGAACGCTGAAGAGAGCCCGATCAAGCACACGCCTGAAGAGCAGAAAGAGCGAAGGGCTGATATGGGAGCGATCGTGCCGCTGGCGATTCCGATCATCGCAGGTCCCGGAGCGATCAGCACCATTATCGTCAGCGTCAGCGAATTTCCAGGCCTATTCAATCAGCTTCTGCTGAGCATTTCAGCTATTCTGGTCGCTTTCGTGATGGGGATTTTGCTCTATTTCGCAGCCGATCTCGAGCGGATTTTTGGAACGTCCGGCATCAACATCATCAACCGCCTCGGCGGCCTTGTTTTGGCGGCCATCTCCATTCAAACGATGTCGAACGGGATGATCGGGCTGTTTCCTGTTCTTGGAAGCCGCATTTGACGGCTTCAATTTCACAACCATCGCCTGAACATCTTCGAAGATCGGCCATCCGTCTTTTGTCAGGGCGATCGGTTTAATCCCCCCGTTGCGCAACTGATGCTCCCGAACCCTCATCACATTGTATTTTTTGGCATACGCCGAGCGCAACGCGGGATTCATCTCCCGTTCCCAGGCTGCCTTCGATTCGGCTGCCTCATCCATCATTTTTTTTATCGTTAGAAAGACGCTTAACTCCCGCTCATAACGGGGCCTATCCTCCGCGTTTACAGGGGGCCTGGGAGGAGCGGAAAGAATTTCGGAAACAGAAGGGATCGGCTTTTGAGGCGGACGCGGGATTTCAAACGACATGCATCCATTCTATCATTTCAGGTCAAAAAGAAGGAACTCCCCGCTGCCTGAAAAAAGAAGCTTTCCTTCCTGACTGATCGAAGCGCCGTCTCCCGCCTTAAGCGTCGTTCCGCCCAAGACCACTTCGCCCTGAGTCGCTTGCACCCAGGCATACCGCCCCGCCGCCAGCTCATGGACCGGTTTCTCCCCGGCCTTTCCTAAATAAATTTTCGCATCCTGATGGATCTTCAAAGACCCTTGCGCCCCATCGGGAGAGACCACCAACCGCAGACTCCCCTCGTTTGCAAAGCTCTTCTGCTGGTATCCTGGTTCAAGCCCCTTTTGATCGGGCAAGATCCAGATCTGAAGCAGATGGACAGCCTCCCCTTTCGACGGGTTGAACTCGCTGTGCTTCACGCCCTTTCCGGCCGTCATGAGCTGGAATTCGCCGGCCCCGATTTTCGAGTGATTCCCCATCGTGTCCTTATGTTCGAGAGCCCCCTTCATCACATAAGTCAGAATTTCCATATCCTTGTGCGGGTGCATCCCGAATCCTTTGCCCGGATCGACGAAATCTTCATTGATCACCCGGAGCGTCCGGAAACCCATAAACGCCGGATCGTGATACTCGCTAAAGGAAAACGTATGGTAGCTCATGAGCCAGTCCATTTCGGTCTTGCCCCGCTCTTCCCCTTTTCTTACCGCAATCATTTCCCCTCCAAACAGTCCGGCTCCCGCCAGAATCAAAGCCCATTTCATTTTTTCTCTCCGCTCCGCAAATCGACCGGCCGCTGGAATTCCAGCTCGAACGGCACCGGCCCAGGTCTCTTCGCCTGCGAGTAGACTATATCGACTTTCATCACAAAATGCTCCGTCAGCACCAAGTAGCCCTCTTCCGTCCTCCTGATTTCCTGGATCGGCTCAGCGCTTCCCAGATATTCCTGGAGTTTCGGATCGGCCAAAACGGCCTGCATTTCGCGCGCGCTCTGGGCCATCGGCGGCAGCGCCGCAAAACCTGTGATAGAAAGACATAAGAAAAAAAGGCAGGATTTCATAGACACCTTGAAAAATTCCTGCCTTCAGATATATCAGAAGAGGTTATTTAAACTTATCAATCTCTCGGCGGGCAATCCTTCCCAGCTCTTCGATTGGGTGATCCTTTACCGCTTCGCGGATTTTGGCTTTCAATACGCCAAGTCTTCCCGGCGTGATGCCGGAAGGAAGCAACCCTTGATCCAGCGCCGCGTCGACGAGCGCATGAACCCAGACTTCCTTGATCCTGGCTTCAGTTAATGGGCGGATGGAATCGACCGCTTCGTAACTCAGCGACTGCCTGCCAAGCTCGATTGCTTGGTTTCTGAGCAAGTCCTCTCTGATTCCTTGAGCAAGCAGTTCTCCGTTGGCCGCCATAAACCGGCCCGCTTCTGTTACAGGAGAATAGACAACCATCCCCAGATAATTCGGGTCGCCGATATATTCGAACGATCCCGCTTCCGTTTCATTAACGACCAGGTACGTTTTTTTAGGCTGGATCGTCTCTATAGCGGCCTGAGAAATGATAAAGGGAGGAACCTCAAAGACGCCGCTCGGAAACAAACTGACTAATCGATTTTTCATCGTTTCTTCATTTCGTTCGTGCAATCCTTGGCGCTTCAAGAACTTTATCACTAAATTCAACTCCAGCTTTGTATTTCCATGGGCAAAATACTCCAGTAAAAATTTCCGTAAAATCCTTGGATTCTGAATCAGCAGAGGAACTTCGCGGACGCAGCCTGCCTCTTTGATTCCGGAAATGATCCGCTCTTCCAACTCAAATAGCCTCAGCATGGCTTTTCTTTCACGAGCGAGCGGGAGTCCTTCCGCGGTAAAACCGGCGCCGCGGCAAACTGCAAGAAAGGCATCTTCCAGTTTTTTCTTCGCTAATCGCTCGGTTTCATTCCACAAAAGAGTCGTGAATTGTTCGGTCGTCTTCGCAATGCCAGCTTGAGATCGAACCCAGCCCGCATCAAGATCCACTTTTCCAAATCGCAGTTCCAATCTTCTCAACACCCGTTCGCCAAGGAACCATCCTGTATCCAAGTGATCCAAATTGCGCTTCGTCGCAAGTTCCCGGGCCTTGTGTGCGACCACGGGACCGATTTCAGCTTTTTCAATCACTTCGCCGGCTGTGTAGAGGCGTGTAACGTTCTCCCTTAACTGTGCTTTCTGCCGATCGGTAAATCCATATTGGTTTACCTCTGCATCCACTGCTTCCTGCAGCAAACGTTCAAATTCAGGAACAGGCTGACTGATCATCGGAGGAGGTAAAACTAAATCAGAGACAGGGCTTCCAAAAGAGCTTAAGGAATCTGGAGTCCCAGACCTATTTGATCGCGGAGTGAACCGAGATGCTGGCGTAGCGGACCGGGTTGAAGCCGCATTGCCGAGCGGCGATTGCAAAGGTGCCGGAACAGCGCTAAAACGGCCCAAGGAGTCAAAGGCTCCTTTCAGAGCTTGAGATCGAGCTTCTCTAACGGGTAGTTTTTTGGCCTTCAGAATGCGTAATTGAAACTTTTCGAGAGCGGGGTTCAGTCGTTGATAATGAGGGGCCAAATCTCCGAATGTCGAGACCAGGGCAGAGATTTTTTGGGCGACGATCACGGCGTCGTTATTGAAGCCGGAACGGCGCATCGAGAGCCAAGACCAGAAACCTTTTTTCGCGGTGCGGAACTGGCCTGCGTCGTTTACATAAAGCGTTTCAGCGCCAGCATCTTGCGTGGCAGCGAGACTATCAATTAAACTATTTACATTCGAGGCCATATGAGCCTCCCTTTGTTTTAGTTAATGTTTTAACACAAAACCAAGCTAATATTATATTATATGTTAATTAAGTATTCAATAGCATATTAATGATTATTAAACAATTATGGCATGTATCTAAAACAAAACGGATTGGAATATCGGGATATCAGAGAACGACCCACTCCGCGCGGGTAAGCGCTGGAATGGACGCTTCGAGGCGGTCTCCGGAGGAGGCTTTGGAGACGCCTGCGGGGGTGCCGGTGAGGAGGAGGTCTCCAGGGGAGACGGGAAAATGGGCCTTCAGAAAAGCGGCGAGTTGGGGGGGAGAAAATAGCATCTCGCGGGTATGGCCTCTCTGGCGGAGCTGGCCGTTGACATGGAGCTCGAAGGAGGCGTCCAGATCGAGAGATGCGGGGAAGAAAGGCCCGATGGGACAAGCGCCCTTGAACGACTTGGCAAGAGTCCAGGGCTGGCCTGCGGTTTTGGCTTGTTTCTGCAGATCGCGCGCCGTCAAATCGAGAGCAAGGCAAGCGCGCTCGACTTCGAGGCGGAAATTGAATTGAAATGCGATTTCCAGTTCGTATTCGACCTGGGTGGAGAAGGCAGGCAGGCGGATGGGTTCCCCTGGCAGAACGAGGCAGGAGCCCGCTTTCAGAAAAAAGAGCGGCTCTGCGGGAATCGGATTGCCGAGTTCTCTGGCGTGCTCAGGATAATTCCGCGCAACGCACCAAATATTCTTGATTTCCATAAACCTTTTTCTTACCTTACAAAAAAAAGGAATTGTTATGCGATCAATTGTTGCCTGCGCCACAGCGCTGAGCCTTTCTCTCTTTGCGAATGGAAATAAATGCTGCGTCGAAACGCCGCCGCCTCCCGTCGATGAATGCGTCCCGTTCGACGCCGACTTGTTTAAAAAAGACGAGCAGGTTTTTTCGGGACACTTGCAGTTTCTCTATTGGACGGTGGAGCAGGGATGCCTCGACTACGCGCTGAAAATGACCCATTCGGCGTGGGGCCCTTCCGATTCGTATGCGCAAGGGAGAATGGAGTCGGGAAGCTTTGGCTGGGATCCCGGATTCCGGATCGCATTGAGCTATTTTAGAGCTCCGAGATATTGGGAAGTGTGGGGCTCCTACACAAGACTGACTGCGCGGGGCACGGATCATTCCTATAAACCCGAAGCTGCAACCGAGTTTCTGACAGGCACCTGGCCGCAGATCGTCCCCGGCGATCTCGCTTCGGCGAGAAGCCATCTCCACATGAATTACAACGTCTTCGATCTCTTGATCGACCGCTACTTCATCCCGAATCCTCACTTGAGACTCCGGATGATGGGGGGCGCGGCGGCCGCCTGGATGGATCAGGATTGGCGCGTGACGTATGCCGATACTGCGGGACTCGAAACGGCGATCCGCAACCGCTGGAAATATGCGGGCGGGGGCTTGAAACTCGGCGTGATGGTCGACTGGTTCTGGACGAGCGATATTTACGTAACCGCGCTGGCGATGACTGGGGCGTTCATGGGGAGCTATTCGAACCATTCCCGCCAAACGACGAACTACCAGCCTACAGTGGCTGACGACACAGCGGTTCCTGTGCGCGACATGCATTTTAGCGACACGCGGCCCGCCTTTACAGCCCAGGCGATTTTCGGACCTTCCTGGCAAAAGAACTACACCTGCTATCGGGTCGAAGTGTTTGCGGGGTATGAATTCAACCTCTGGGCCAACCTGAACGAGATTTACCGCTCGACTTCAGGCGGCCCATCGGCTGCGAAAGAAACGTGGATCAACTCGTCCTGGACGGGCCTTCAAGGCTTGACGACCCGCCTGACGGTTGATTTCTAATCCCTACATCTTTTTCGGCTTGGCCGAAAAAGCGCCGTAAGGAGCGACGAGAAGCACTTCATCGACCTGGTTCATCAGATCCATGTTGAAGCGGACTGTATAGCCATTCATTCCCTTAACCGTGAATTCGCGCTCCCCGATCGGAACCAGCTCGTAGTGGGGCTGGCCTGGGATCAGCGCGACGAGGGTATGGTTTTTGAGAGCGATTTCGACGGTATATCCGTAGATCTCAAAATAGCCGGTGAACTGCCGGAGATAGTCATTCGCCGTCAGCTTCCCTTCGTGCTTCCTTTTGAAAATAATATCGTTGGTGTTCGGCTCGAAAGGTATGGTGAGGCAGTCGATGTCTCCGTTCAGGTTATTCTGGAACGTGAACTTGGTCCCTTCAAGAGAGACAATCAGATCCTGTGACTCTTCCGCAATCGAGAAGACATCGTAGTGCCAATGGTCGAGCTTGAGCGTCAGATTATTAAAAGAAGCCTGGAGCCTGCCTGCCACATTCTCGATGGCGACTTTTCCATATCCGGGATGCTCGTAAGTTCCTACATAATCGTCGAGGGGATGGGAGGGCTGGGTTCCTTTTTTCCTGAGAAGATCCTCCTGCAGCTTGGTCTCTTTTTGCGATTCTTTGCTCTTATTGTAGCTTTGGAGCCCTTCTTTGACCCAGTCGATATGGGGAAGTCCTAAAGCGCGGTCGATCGCTTCATTGGACAGGAAGCGGCACAGGCAGCAGAGGTTTTTCTTCACGATGATGAAAATCCCCACGCCGTCGTTCGGGAGAACTCCAGCCACAGAGGTGAAGCCATCGACGCCGCCGTCATGGCTTAAATAGTAGTGGCCGCGGTAGGAGGCGATCCCCCAGCCGATCCCGTATGCGTAAATAAGCGACTCTTTGCTCTCGGGCGCGCCGGGAATGATCACTTGAGGCGTCTGGATCTCTTGCAGCGTCGCAGGGCTGATCAGGGTTTGGTTGTTGTACACGCCGTCGTTCAAGTTGAGCTGAAGCCATTTGCACATATCGGCAACGGTCGAGTTCATCGAAGCGGCGGGAGCGACGGGGCCGACGTTGCGGAACGGAATTTTTTTCAGCTTCTCGTTCTTCTCGATGTAGGGATAGGCGAAATTTTCCGCTTTTTGGATCTCTTCATGCGTAAACGTCGTGTTTTTCATTT
The DNA here is from genome assembly GCA_964415395.1 of uncultured bacterium. Classification (GTDB taxonomy): domain Bacteria; phylum Chlamydiota; class Chlamydiia; order Chlamydiales; family SM23-39; genus CAYPZU01. The sequence continues at coordinate 13,516 of CAYPZU010000020.1, read as the reverse complement.
CGAGCGGTTTGAGAATGCGCCCTGTCACAATCTCTTCCCATGTTTTTCCCGTAACCGCTTCCATCGCGCAGGCAGCCGTAAGGTACATCAAATTGTTGTATTGGTACCGCTCGCGCAAATCGAGAGAAGGCTCCAGATAACGGATCTTCTTCATCATTTCGGAGCGGGTCATGTTCGATGTGTACCACATGAAATCGTGGCGGGGCATGCCGCTGCGGTGTGTCATCAGATCTCGCATCGTAATATGGTGGGTCGCATACGGATCGTAGAGACGGAATTCAGGCAGCACGTCGATCACCAGCTCATCCCAGTTGAAATGAGCGTCGTCGACCAGCGTTCCCATCGCAAAACCGGTGAACGCTTTCGTGCAGGAGCCGATCGCAAAAACAGTGTCGACGGTAACGGGGAGTTTTTTTTCCAGATCGCGGTACCCGAATCCTTTGGCATAAACGATTTGGCCGTCGACCACGACGCCGATGCCAAGCCCCGGCGCCTGAAAATCGCGGATCGCTTTTTCGATCACCTCGTCGAATCCTTCGAATCTCGCTTGAGCCATCTTCGCTTTATCGGAGACCGGATCGAGCCAGTCCATGACGCCAGCGCTTAACAAAACAGGCAGGAAGAAGAACAGAAAATACCGTGCGTTTTTTAACATAAAAATCCCCGATTTTTGTTTTGGGTGGCGCGCCATCTTACCGATCGATGCGGAAAATGACAAGAAATCCTTACATCGCCATCGACAAAAAAAAAGAGGATGAATATTGTAGGATCTTTCGACAACATGCGGGAATCCGATGAATAAATTTACTCTCCTGAGCGCCGCCCTTCTCCTCTCACAGGCCGCTTTCAGCGACGACTTCAGAATCCAGGAACGGGTCTCGGCTCTCGAAGACGAGCTCTATGCGATGAAGACGCCGCCGAGCTACACCGAGCCAAATTCCTTCTGCTCGCCAAGCGGCACCTTTGTGAACAAAGGAGAATTCCTGTGGTGGAAAACCTACACCCGCACCCTCCCCTACGCTTTGCAAGCGGATGTAGACTTTGCTAACCCGGCATTCGCCTTTGTTACGGCAAACCAGCACCTGCGCTATGTCTACTTTCCTTCCTCTCCCGGTTTCCGGATCGGAATGGGCTACATCTTCGATTTCGCCAAGTGGGAATTCGATCTTCTGTGGACCCGGATTTCCACCTACGGAACCAGTTCCGTATTTTCCGGAGGAGGAACAACAGCAGTTGTGCTGATCCAAACCCAAAACCTCGGAAATCCAAACCCGCTCCTTCCTCAATTTGCTTCGGCCCAGGCGAAAATCAAAATCAACGCCGTCGATTTTGAAGCGAGCCGCACGTTCTGGCCTTCGGACCACACAAGCCTGAGACCCGTCTTCGGACTCCGCTTCGCATCTATCTCCCATTCGATGGATTCTTATTACGAAGGCTTCGATAACACCGACCCGTTCACCGACTCGATCTATCAGAAGAGAAAGATCCGCGGCGGGGGCCTCCGGATGGGAGGGGACTTCAAACTTCTCATCCTCAAAGGATGGGAAATTTACTCAAATGGTTTTGTTTCTCTTCTCCTTGCGAAACAAAGAGAATCGACGGATGAAACGATTTCCCTGGTTGCGGGAGAGGGCGACTTCACCAAGTACGATTCGTTCCGCCGCCTCATTACGAATTTGCAGCTCGGCGCCGGTTTGAAATGGGGTTCCTATCTCTGGGGCGAAAAAACCTATCTGAGCCTACAGGCTGGCTATGAAGCGACCACCTGGACCAACTACGACCAGATGACCACCTTCTTCCTCCAGCAGGGAGCCGCTTTAAGAGCCATCGACAGCGATCTAGACATGGCGGGCTGGGTCTTCGGAGCGAAGCTGCTATACTAAATTAAGCGGTGCCGATGATTCCCAGGATGCCGACGAGGATCAGATAGATCGCGACGACATAGTTGAGAAGCGCTGGGTAGACGAGGATTAAGATCCCGGCTACCAGAGAGACGATCGGCGTAAACATCGGATGGATCATAGGGAACTCCTTTTCCCCTTCCGTAGCAAATCCCGCTATTTCTATACAATCTCTGCTTGCGCAACTATTGGAGAATTCCTATGTTGCGGCTAGGATGATCCGGAAGATTTTACTGCCTGCTTTTGCCGTCGTCGGGGTTCTGCTCGGGATCGGCGCGATCGTTGCGAGCTCGCGCAAAACGCCTCCCAACCCGATCCTCTTTCCCCCGCCGAAGCCTCCCTTTACGCACTTCATCGCGGGAGAAGGGGTGATCGAAGCGTCGAGCGAAAACATTCAGATCGGCACTCCCTTCAATGAACTATGCACCGCAGTGTATGTGGCGGCAGGCGCTCATGTGAATGCGGGCGACCCCCTCTTCACGATCGACATCCAGACGCTCGAAGCCCAGCTCTGCCAGGCGGTTATGGATCGCGAGGCGGCCGTCGTCGAATACGAAAACCAGTCGACGCAGCTCAAACTCTACGACCGGGTGACAGACCGGAGAGCCATCAGCGAAAACGAATACAACCAAGCCTACTTCGCCGCCGAATCGGCCAAGGTGGCCATCCAGCAGGCGGAAGCGCGGATGAACATCTTCCAGACCAACATCGAACGTTCCACAATCCGCGCTCCGATGGACGGCAAAGTGCTCCAAGTGAACATCCGTCCGGGCGAGGTGGCGAACCTGAACCCGTTCAACAACGTGCCTCTCATCTACTTCGGCCCCGTCTGCCCGCCCCATGTGCGGGTCAATATCGACGAGGACGACGCCTGGCGGTTCAAAGAAGGAACGCCGGGAATGGCGTATGTGCGCGGGAACAGCTCGATTTGCTTCAAGCTGAAGTATGTGCGCACCGAGCCTCTCATGATCCCAAAACAGTCGCTGACCGGGGCCTCAAGCGAACGGGTCGACACCCGCGTCATGCAGGCAGTCTACGAATTCACCTGCGAAAACCTCCCCGTGTATATGGGGCAGCTCGTCGACGTCTACATCGAATCGATCCCCGCAAACACACGGTACGGCAATGGGTCGAAAAATTGCCATTAGCCTTCTACTTCTTGCGGGCTGCATGGTCGGCCCCCGCTACTGTCCGCCTCAGGAAGAATTCGCCCCGGAATTTACCGAACAGGAGCCCGTCCAGGGAGATCTGAATGATTGGTGGACTCAGTTCGATGATCCTGTCCTTAACGGAATGGTCGATGAAGCGATCGCAAGCAACTACGATCTGAAAATCGCCTCGGCCCGGATCGCCGCAGTGCGGGCCGATTTTCAATTCGCCTCGGCGCAGCTTTGGCCCGAGATCGACGCGAGCGGCTCCGCCATCCGAGAGCGCTTAAGTCAGAATCTCGTCGACTCGAGCTCGTTCGGCCCTCCCATTCAAAACCTCTTCCAGCTCGGCTTCGACGCCTCGTGGGAACTCGACTTCTGGGGCAGGCTCCGAAGCCTGAAAAACGCGGCGTTCTTCGACTTGGAAGCCTCCTGGGAAAACTGCCGGAACGTCTACATCACCCTTTTAGCGGAACTCACGCGCTCCTACGCCTTCTACCGCGCTCTGCAGCAGCGGATCGACCTAACCTTGCGCCAGATCGATCTGGCCAAAGAACAGCTCTATCTTTCTGAAGTGCGCAACCGGGCCGGTCTGAGGGCTACGATCGAGCCGCTGGAAGCCGAATCGCAGCTTCAGGCCCTTCAAGCCAGCCTGCCGCCGCTGGAGAGCGATCTGAAACAATCGCTCTATGCGATCGCCGTCCTCACAGGAAGGCAGCCGGAAAACATTCCCGAGGAATGGACCGGACGGATGCCGATCCCTCAGTCTCGGGGCAAAATTCCGGTCGGCATTCCCTCTGATTTGCTCCGCCGCCGCCCGGATATCCGCCAAGCGGAGCGGCAGCTTGCAGCCGCCGTCTCCCGCATCGGCGCAGCCGTCGCTGAACTCTTCCCCGCCTTTTCGCTCACCGCCTCTTTCGGCGCCCAGTCATCCCAAGCCAATAACCTCTTCACGAAGGGAAGCGAAACCTGGTCGGTCGGCCCGGCTATGTTTTGGCCGTTCATCGACTTTGGACGAATCCGCTCGCGGATCGATTTCCAGAAAGCGGTCGAAAAAGAATCGCTCTGGAACTACGAACAAACCGTGCTGAAAGCATTGGAAGATGTGGAAAGCGCCCTCGCCTCCTACGCGAAAGAAGAGGCGCGGCTCGCTTCGCTAGGTGCGCAGGTGGAGAGTTTGAAGCTCAGCCGCGATCTCATTTACGTAAAATACAACGCGGGACTCGTCTCTCTCAGCGAGGCGCTCGACGCCGAGCAGCAGACGCTTCTTGCAGAGCAGGCAGCGCTCACGTCGGAGCAAACGCTCAGCGAAAACCTGATGGCGGTCTATAAATCGTTAGGCGGAGACTGGACATGCTGCTCTACGCCCTGAAAATGCTCATCGGCGATAAATCGAAATACATCGGGATCATCCTGGGGTTGAGCTTCGCCTCGTTCATCATCACCCAGCAATCGGCGATCTTCGTCGGCCTGATGTCACGCACGTTCGGCTTCATCAGCGATACCTCGCAGCCGAATATTTGGGTGATGGACCGGAAAGTGATGTTCATCGACGACATCAAGCCGCTCCGCGATACCGAGCTGAACCGCGTCCAGAGCATCGAAGGAGTCGAATGGGCAGTCCCTCTCTACAAGGGACTCATCCGGAGCCGCCTGACGGACGGCATTTTCCAGACGTGCAACGTGATCGGGATCGACGGATCTACGATGATCGGCGGCCCTCCCCGCCTGCTTGAAGGGAAGCTGGAAGATTTGAGAAGGCCCGACGCGATCATCGTCAACGACGTCGGAGCAAAAGACAAACTCGCTCACGATTTCCCCATCAGTCAAAACCCGCTCCGCCTCGGCGACCGGCTCGAAGTGAACGACCACCGCGCCATCGTCGTCGGAATCTGCGAAGTGACCCGCACCTTCCAGTCGCAGCCCGTCATCTACACCACCTATGACAGGGCCTCTTCCTGGGCGCCTCAGGAGCGGAAGCTCCTCTCGTTCGTGCTGGCGAAAAGCAAGGCGGGAGAAGATCCGAAAATCGTCTGCCGGAGAATCGAGGAGGCGACGGGACTTGCCGCGCTCACGCCGGATGAGTTCGTCCGGAAAACGATCCTCTACTTTATGAAATACACCGGGATTCCGATCAACTTCGGCGTCGCCGTTCTTTTGGGCTTCATCATCGGCATCGCGATCGCAGGGCAGACATTCTATAATTTCACGCTCGATAATCTCCGCTACTTCGCCGTTTTCAAAGCGATGGGCGCCCCGGATGCGCTGCTCACGCGGATGATCCTCTTCCAGTCTTTTTGGGTCGGGGCGATCGGCTGGGGCATCGGAGTCGGGATTGCGTGCCTCTTCGGCCTCCTTTCGCTCAAAACAGAACTCTCGTTCCGCCTCCCCTGGTGGCTCTACCTTTCAACCGCATTCGGGATCGGCTGCATCTGCGCGTTCGCCTCCTGGATCAGTTTGCGGAAAATCAAAACCCTCGATCTCGGGATCGTATTCAAGAGTTGATATGCTGGCCGTGCAGTGCAAAAACGTGAAAAAAACCTACGGATCCGGAACCTCTCGGGTCGAAGCGCTCCGCGGCGTCGATTTGGAGGTGAAGACGGGAGAGTTGCTCCTCATCGTCGGCCCTTCCGGATCGGGGAAAACAACGCTCATCTCCGTCATCGCCGGAATCTTGCACCAGGACGAGGGAGAATGCCTTATCTATGGAGAAGACCTGAATGCTCTGTCCAACGGAGAGAAAACGGCCTACCGCGGGAAAAATATCGGGTTTGTTTTCCAGGCGTTCAACCTCGTCCCGATGCTCACTTCATGCGAGAACGCCGCGGTTCCGCTTATCCTCAATGGAATGATGCCCGATGAGGCGGAGAAAAAAGCGTGCAGCCTTCTTACAGACCTTGGCATGGCCGACAAAATCCATACGCCGCCGCTCGAACTCTCGGGCGGCCAGCAGCAAAGAGTCGCGATCGCGCGCGGCTGCATCCATGAGCCGAAGCTGATCGTCTGCGACGAGCCGACCGCCTATCTCGACCACGAGACGGGGCTGAAAGTGATGGAGCTTCTCAAAAAATCGGCCCTCAAAGAGGATCGGGCTATCCTCGTCGTCACCCACGACCCCCGGATCTTCTCCTTTGCCGACCGGATCGTCAAAATGGAAGACGGAAAGCTCTTCGCCTATCCAGCAAAATCTTGAATTCCTTCGGTTGAAATAAAGGGGGTGGAAGCCTACCATATTTTCATAGAAAATATAGAGAACCCATGAAAAGCAAAACTTTAATCCTTTCCACCGGCCTGGCCATGTTTTCGATGTTCTTCGGGTCGGGCAACCTCGTATTCCCCCTCGTCGTAGGACAGATGAGCGACGGCCATTTCGGCTTCGCCTCGATCGGCATCCTCGTGACTGGAGTGCTGGTCCCCTTCCTTGGGATCCTCGCCATGATGCTTTTCAATGGGGACTCGAACCAGTTCTTCGGACGTTTGGGCAAGCCCGCCACCTTCTGGTTCCCCCTGATCGCCCTTTCGCTCATGGGACCTTTCGGCGTTCTCGCCCGCTGCATCACCGTGGCCCACGGAGCGTTCCGCCTCATCCTCCCCGATGTCCCTCTCTGGCTTTTCAGCGTCTTTGCATGCGGGATCATCTTCGCCCTCACCATCCGGAAAAACCGGATCGTCCCGATCCTCGGATCGATCCTGACCCCCCTCCTGCTGCTTGCGCTCGGGGCCATCACCCTGTTCGGCCTCGTTTCAGTCGACCTTCCGGCAGCTTCCTCTTCCAGCGGATGGGCCAGCTTCAAAACAGGAATCTTCCAGGGCTATCAAACGATGGACCTGCTCGCTGCCTTCTTCTTCTCGACCTTTGTCATCAAGCACTTGAGGGATCATAAGGCGACCCAGGAAAACCCCGAAAAATCGCTCCCGATCTTCTTTAAATCGGCCCTTGTCGGCGCAGGACTTCTCTCGGCGATCTACTTCTTCCTGGTTCTTTTGGGCGCGATGTACGCCCCCGACCTGGCCCGCGTCCCCCCGCAGGAGATGCTCGGGTTTGTCGCCCAAAAATCGCTCGGCTCCTGGGCAGCCCCGATCGTCTGCTCAGCCGTCGTCCTCGCCTGCTTTACGACCGCGGTCGTTCTGGCCTCCCTCTTTGCCGACTTCCTCAGAAAAGAAGTCGCCAAGAATAAAATCAACGCGCCGACAGCGCTCACAGTCACGCTGGCGATCTCCTTTTTCATCTCTACGCTGGAGTTTTCAGGGATTGCGAAGATCCTGGGACCGATCCTCGAAGTGACGTATCCCGCCCTGATCGTCATGACGGTTTTAAGCATCTTCAATAAGCTGTGGGGATGGACTGCGGTCCGGATGCCGATCGCGATCGCCTTCGTGCTGAAGCTTCTTTCGAGAGCGATTTAAAGCGGTTCGGGGCGGTCGACTCTCTCCTCCTGGAGGGAGAAGTTCGCCTCGCCATTATTCACCGAACGGCGTCTGAGGAACATCATGACATCCTCATCCGTCTCTCCTGCGATAACGAATGATTCACCCCACCGAATGTACTCGCTGAAAGGATGGAGCCTGCGGAAGAGTTCCGCATAGCTGGCGAAGGCATTCTGAAGAAGCAGCGTGATCAATACGCGGTCAAGCTTATAGAAAACCGTATATCCGGTTCCGCCGTAAAATCCGGTGAAAAAATAGTATCCCCACTGCTGGGTTAAAGAGTCATCAAGAAATTTTCCTGGATCAAAAGGCAGGCCATTGAGGAGTCCCTGAATCGAATTGACGCCTGGCTGGGACGTGAAAATCCGGAGCGCTCCTGCGTTGGTATTCAGAGATGCTGAAGGGCCAAGGCTGAACCCGCCGAGGCCGAACATCGGAAAGGCCGGATTGAGATTGTCGACAACCAGATTGACAGCCCCTCCAGGAGCTAAGTTGGTGATTTGAGAGGCCCCCTGGATACTCATGTTAGCGCCCGCAAGGATCGTTACATCTCCTGGCCCAAACAAATTGATCTGGGCAAAATAAGCGCTCCCATCAAGGGAGATCGATCCGCCGACATCTATATTTAAATGCGCTCCATAGCTCCCAATTCCCCCGAACACAGCCATATTGAGAGAGAGATTGCCTCCAACCGAAACATTGGCATCGGATAGAAAGGAACCGCTATTGAATGCACCGCCCGCCGAGTAGGCCGAAAAGTTATTCCCAACAACGATGTTCGTCTCTCCCTGAGCCGTCAAATTGAAGGTAGTTCCGATGTTGCTATTTTCGTTGACTGAAATATCTTGGGCCACTGTGAGATTCAACCCGCCGGTTCCCGCGCTGCGCAGTTCGAGGAATCCCTCATTGGATGTCACAGAATCCATGAATAAACTGCCGCCCACATCTACGGTCAATAGAGTAGCTCCTATAGTTCCGGTTACGATCCCGGCAGCGGAATTAGCCAGCATCACAGAAACCGCCCCGCCTCCATTCAAAATGAGATCTCCCCCCACTTGAACAGAGATATCGCCCACCATCATCGTACGGATGTTCGCATAGCTGCTCGATCCGTCGCCCGCGATAATCGAGAGAGTTCCAGGCACATCAATCGTGATATTTCCTGTATTGATTGTCCGGATCGTCGCAGGCTCACCCATGTTCGGCCCGCCTCGGAGCGTCATATTCTGGCCAATGTTCTGGATGATAATATTAGCGTCGCTAGTCGAAACGGTCACAGGAACGGCGAGAGTCGGTTCGATCGTGAGGCTCCCGGAAGCCGCCTCCATCGTGATGCTGCCTGTATTCGTCGTAATAGAATCGTGAATTTCAAGGTTGTTCTGGCTCAGCAATTCGAGAGTGGCCGCTCCAGGGAGAAGGATCGGAGCGTTAATGATAATGCTCCCCTGCGTCACGCCGGGAACCTGCGTCGTAAGAATCAAATTACCGGCACCCCCGGGCATCACCTGATTATTCACGGTGATATTTCCGGGCTCTGCGCCTGTGTCGATCGTCCCCGAAGAAGCCACGGTCACTGAAACGAACATCCCCAAAGCTGTTTCAAGAGTTAACGGAGTCAGCTGCGATGCGGCTCCGGACGGTTCAAAGCTTGGCGCCGCCGTGATGTTGTTATCTCCCGGCAGAGTTTGAATTAAAATATCAGTTGGGTCAAGCAGTAGGCTGCCCGCTTTTCCATACGAACTTTCAGCGCGGGCCGATCCCAGAAAATCGAGGAACCCTCCGGAAATCTCAATAAAGCCGCCATCGCCTGCCTCTGTCCCGCCCTGCGCTGAAATAGCGCCGTAGAACCGGGTCGCCTCTTCGGACCATACGATCACTTTTCCGCCTCTGCCGAACCGGCCCCCATCAGCGCGGATCTGGGTCTTGGGCCCTGCGAAAACAGCGTCTGCGTTCAGCACATCGGAATTGCTTCCCTGATAATCGCCGCCGATCAATACCGTCCCTGGAGTCTCCCCCGAAACATCAATCGCGGCCTCATCCAGAAGACCCACATATTTTCCAAGGACGCGCGCCTCGCCTCCAGATGCCTTGAGCCGCCCTTTGACAAGGACTGTTCCATCATTGGATGTCAGATAGATTTTTCCGCCCTGCTCTTTCATTTCAGTCGCTTCAGCGATTCCATCCAGGCAAATCGCATTCCGGTAGAGATTTCCATTGGCCTGGAGGTCGATGGCATGGCCCTTCAGAGAGCCTCCCGCCAAAATCCCCGTTTCCCCTAACTCCTTCGATCCAGCGAAGACGAAGATACCCCGGTCTGCCTCGAGTAGAATTTTCAAGCCGGCCCCTGCGGAGAGTTTCCCTCCTGCCTCCACAGTCCCGTTCATGTCTAAATGGGCGCCGAGAAGAACAATGTCGCCGTCTGCGCGCACCGTTCCCAAAACCGCCACAGAAGAACCGTCTGCAAAAAGGACTTCCTTTCCCGAGAACGGATCGCCCTCGACCCAATCGAGCGCCGAGGCGAGGAACGCCCCCGTGTCGATCCGGCTGTCGGGGCCGACTAAAATCCCCTGCGGATTAATGAGCCATACCTGGCCGTTGGCGGCGAGACTGCCGAGAAGCTCGCTCGGATTGCTCCCCAAGACGCGGTTCAATACAAGAGACTGCGCATCGGGCTGCAGGAAAGCGACCCGCTCGCCTGTCCCGATCGAGAAGCCGTCCCATTCGATCAGCGCCTGTTTTCCCGCCCGGATTTCCATTTCCCCTTCGCCAAGGCGCAAAATGTCGGCAGGCCCCTGCGCTACATGGGGTCCGTGAGGAAGCGCTGCGAGAATCGTCGGAAGAGCCGCAACAAGCCAGGAAAAACGCATAAAAACCTTTAGATTTCCTCCACAAAATAGGAAAAGAAAAGTTTTGACGCAACCCCTCTTTCACAAGAATGCTCCCAAAGGAGTATTATCTTGTTAAAATAATGAAGACACAAAAATGAACAAAAATATTTTATTCGCAACAATCAGTTCTATTTTATTTGCAGGTTGCACACACAATCAAGACAAGCACATCACCGAACTTTTCACAAAGCAGCCAGCCGCCTACGCGAAAACGCGCGACGCCTGGATCGTCGAGCAAAGCCTTGGCAATCCCTCGAACAGCTTTTCTCTCGAACTTGAAATGGGGGAAACAGCGCATCTGCGGGCAGACAGCATCCCTCCAGGAGAACGGTTCATCTTTGCCTCGATCGACCCGATCCGCGAAAAAATCGAAGTGCCTTTTGAATTTGAAATCGAGGGAGGCTCGCTTAAAATTTATGACAGAAACGGCGTTCGCGTTCAAAATGAAATCCCCCTTGTTTCCACGGAACCGCTTCTTTTGGGAAAACCCAGAATCTACGCGCTCGTATCGAAAGAAACCTACTCGATCGCCACGGTCGAATTCCTCCCCTTCCCGATCGCTGCCGAATCGGAAACCGGAGCCAGGCTGTCCCTCGCAGTCACTCATCCGATGCTCACCCGCTTCCAGCTCGCGGCTTCAGGATTTACTCCCGGAGAAAAAGTTCATCTCATCCACCGCTCCGGCGAACGGACAGAGGAAATCCAGATGTTCGCAAACGGCGAAGGAACTTTTTCATTCGGAGTCAATCCGACGATTCTCGGAAGGCTTGGAGGAGAAGCCTCTCTTACGGCTGTCCGTGAAAACGGCCAAGAGATCGTTCTCGACTATCCGTGGGGCTCTCAGCTTGAAGTGGAAGCGTTCCGCCAAAACACCCGGATTCCGATCGTCTTCTCTTTGAAAAACTAGAAAAATAACAGGATAGGCAGGATAAGCAGGATATAAAAAAGGAAATTTTTTTATCTTCTGAACAAAAACTGCACCCTGGCGAATTTCAGGAGTTCGGGATAAACTGAGCGCATGGAAATGGAATGCCCCTGCTGCAGCGGACTCTCTTACGCCTCTTGCTGCAAACCGTACCACGACGGCGCGCTTGCGCCGACGCCGCTGGCGCTCATGCGCTCCCGCTATTCAGCCTACGCGCTCAAAAATCCTTCCTACATCATCAAGACAACCCATCCGCGCAATCCCCATTACGAAAAAGACCGGAAGAAATGGGAGCGCGGAATTCTCAAATTCTGCAATCAGACCGAATTCGTCCGCCTCGAAATCTTCGAGACAGGCCCCGACACGGTTCGATTCGCCGCCCACCTGAAACAGAATGGGCGGGAAATCGTTCTGGAAGAAAAGAGCCGCTTCATGAAAGCCGATAAAGAATGGCTTTATCTAAAACAGGAATCCTCCGACGCATAAGCCGAATGTGAAAAACACCGGCGCCTGGATCGGCTTCACCCGATAGAGGCAGTGGGCGATGTTGAACACGCAGAGGACGATCAGAGCTGGATAGAGAATCTCCAAAACCGGTCCCCAGAAACGGACGATTCCGCTGAAGCCGAGGTTGGCCAGCGCAGCGGTAAGCCCCAGAGTAAAAAGAAGAGCTCCTTTGTCCCCGAATTTCAGGAACGGTAGATCCATTTTCAGATAGCTGGAGAAAACCGCAGCGAGAGAAATCGCCGTGGTGAGGCACGCGAGGAACACGGCGGCGGATGCAATGAGTCCTCCCCAAGATCCAAGAATCTGGACGGCGATCAGATGAAGAATTCCTTCGGGAGGAACCGACTTGTCTAAAAGCGGAGCGTAGTGCGCGGAAATCCAGCAAAGGCCGATGTAAGAGACCATCAAAAGACCGGACGCGATCAGGCTCGCCCCTTTCATTCTCTTTCGGATCACAAAGCTTCTCTCTTCGGGAGAGAGGGCGTCGGTGCCCTGCGCAACATGCGGGATCACGATGGTTGCGAAAAGGAGAGCCGCGATCAGATCGGTCGTCTGGTAGCCCATCTTAAGGCCATGCCAGAAGCAAGCGGAAGAGGTCAATTCGACCTGCTCAGGAGCTGGAGCGTGGAAAATGCCGACGAACACAATCGCGCCAAGAGTAGCGAGCAGGAACGGAGTGAGAATCGAGCCGAGCAGAGCGACGATTTTCTGCGGCCGGACCGTCAGAAGGAACACCAGAGCGCAGGCTGCCAAACTAAAAATAAAGAGAGACAGTTCCGGCAGATAGGGTTTGATGCTTGCGTGCATCAGGGTGACGAGGCGCGGCATCGCCCCCATCGGCCCCTGGCTCATCTGCAGGATGAAAAGAAGTATGAGAGCGGGCCACTTGCCGATCCGGTTCAGGAAGATGAGGATCTCCCCTCCATACAGCATCATGGCGATCAAGCCTAAAAAAGGAAATACGACTGCGGAAATCCCAAGCCCAAGGATGGCGTAGGGGGTTTGATGGCCTGCCGTCTGTCCCACAAGAAGAGGGAAAATCAGGTTGCCGGCGCCGAAAAACATCGAGAAGAGTGCGAGCCCGGTGGAAAAAACCCCGGCCCGCGGTTTCGGCTTGATCGGTTCGATAGCTGCTTGAGCAGTCATATTGGCTCCGTTTGGTTGGCCTTGGCCGCCTGGAGCTTCTTTCGGGGGGTGGTTTTTGGAGATTTTGAAGAAGGTTTCAGGCGGGTGGGGCGATTTATCGCGATGCGACGCAGCACATCACGACCGCCGCCGTGACCGTGGTATTCGTACCAAGGCCGGTTTTCGCACCGTTGAGGGTGTGGGCGGTTTTCGAAGTGTGCATCGCTACCCTTGCCTGAAAGCAAGATCAGCCGGCACCATGCCAGCTTTTTCCTTACCATAACACACCTTCTCTTTCCCTGTCGACGATTTTTGAGGTGGAAAAAAAGGTTTGAGTACTATATTTCTGGGTTTTTGCACGGATGAAGCTATGAAAAAAGACCGCGTTCCAAGATGGGTGCACAATACATTGGTGCCCCTCGTCCTCCTGACTCTTTGCCCGCCGACCGTCTTCGTCTTTTGGCATGTCGCCACAGCGCTGGATGGCTCCTTCATGGCCTTCTGGTCCCTCGTCGCAAAGCAAGGCCCGATTGAGACGATAGCCTCGATCTGGAAGCCGCTCTTCTTCGGATCGCCCACCGCATGGAAAATCAT
>CAYPZU010000019.1:0-33542 GCA_964415395.1 uncultured bacterium | reverse complement strand
TGCAAAGGTATACAGGGGCAGCTTCTTCCTTTGTTTTTCGAGGGAAGGAGTCTCAATTAAAAATTGAGAGCGGCTCTTCTCTCAAAGCCCAGCTGATCCCTTTGGCGGGGGACGGAGGGTTCTGGGGAGCTGACTTTCTTTTGTCGTTTGAAATCCCTCCTTTCGCTTCACAAGTAAATTTCTGCATTTTAAATTAAAAATATATAAACAATATTTTTTGTTATTATGTTTTTTGTTTGATTTTTCTGCTTTTAGTATAAGGTAGTCTGTGGGCTATTGTTGTTGCAAAATACTCACCGATTTTCGATAATTTGGTAAACAATGAGAGATTTTCCGTGTCGTTAGCCAAGATGTTTTTGATCGGATCTGTCGCTGTATTCGGCGTGATCGGAGTTTTCGGCTGGATGAAAAAAAGCCCCGGAGCGCCGAAGGCAGAAGTCGTTCAGGAGATTCCGCTCGCCCAGGCAGAGAAAGCGCCTTTGAAGCCCCTTCCCCCAAAGCCAGCGCCGATCCCGCCGCAGCAGCCGGCTGCTCCCGCTTCCGCCACGGCCGACGTCTATCCGAACATCGACCGGATCAAACAGCTTTTCGCTCACGACTCGTCCAAGCTGCCCATCGTTGAAACCGTATCCTACACGAGCCGCGTTCCCTGGATGAAAGACCGTCCCGCCTGGATCGCCGACTACGCCTCCCATTTCGAAACGTCCCGCCATTTCATCGCGCGCAGCCTGAATAAGAAACTCGATTATTTCTCCCAGAAAGTTTCCCCCGGAGACCGTTTCAACGTTTTCAAAAAAGATAAAAATCTTCAATTCCACCTGGCGATCGATCTTTCCCATTGCCGCCTCTGGTTCTATTACGTGGATCTCGATTCAAGCGAAAGAGTTCTTCTGAAGACCTACCGCGTTGGCATCGGAAGGCTCGATCCTTCGAAAACTTCGGGATCGCTCACGCCGCTTGGAAAATATTCCCTCGGCGAAAAAGTGGCGATCTACAAGCCCGGCACGATGGGATTCTTCCAGGATGATAAAGTCGAGATGATCCGCGTGTTCGGAACCCGATGGATCCCGTTTGAAAAAGAATTGGACGGCTGCACGGAAGGTGCGAAAGGGCTGGGCCTTCATGGAGCGCCCTGGACTGTCGACTCTGCGGGCCAATATGTAGAAGACCGGAGCAAGATCGGCAAGTGCGACAGCGACGGCTGCATCCGCCTGGCGTCCGAAGATATGGAAGAGATTTTTTCAATCATCATCACCAAGCCGACGACTGTCGAGCTGGTCAAAGACATCCGCGACGCGAAGCTGCCAGGGCATGAAAGCGTAGCCTATAGGAGTACCCCATGACCGTGCTGGCCCATGAAAAGCAGATTTTCGAGGTGCAGCAGACGCTCGCCCAGCTGAAGGAGCAGAATAAAAACAATCCTCTTTTCTCCGCCGATGAAATGCAAAAAATGGAGAAAAAGCTCGAGCTGCTGAAAAAAAACGTCTATTCCCAACTCAAACCGTGGGATCGGGTCTCCATCTGCCGCCACCCGCAGCGCCCCCACTCTATCGACTATATCCAAAACCTGTGCGACGAATTCGTCGAGCTGTTCGGCGACCGGACATTCCAGGACGACCATTCGATCATCGCGGGGCTGGCCATCATCGACGGACAGAAATTCGTCGTCATCGGCCAGGAGAAGGGGAAAGACACGGAAAGCCGCATCTACCGCAATTTCGGCATGCCCCATCCCGAAGGCTACCGGAAAGCGATGCGCTGCATGCGCCTCGCCGCGAAATTCAATCTGCCCGTAGTCACTTTCCTCGACACTCCCGGGGCCTATCCCGGCCTCACAGCCGAAGAGAGAGGGCAGGGATGGGCGATCGCCCAAAATCTGTGGGAAATGGCCCGCCTTCCGACCCCAATCCTCGTCGTTCTGATCGGCGAAGGATGCTCCGGAGGAGCCTTGGGGATCGGCGTGGGCGACACGATCGGGATGATGGAACACTCCTACTACTCGGTCATTTCGCCTGAAGGATGCGCTTCGATCCTGTGGAAGGACGCCGGCAAGAACTCGACGGCCGCCGCCGCGCTGAAAATGCACGTCGACGATCTGCTTGAATTAGGGATCGTCGACCAGATGATTCCCGAGCCTTTGGGCGGGGCCCACCTCGATCCAAAAGCCGCTTATGCTGCAGTTAAGTCATTTATTAAAGAACAATGGGCCGCGATTCAATCGGTGCCAATTGACGTTCTTTTAGAAAATCGCTACCAAAAATTCCGGAAAATGGGCAAATTTGAGTCACTGCAGATAAATAAAGTGGCTCATGAGGCTTCTTCTCCTAGCGGCGATTCGAAATAGCAAACATCTCACTCTCGCGCTCCTTACTTTGGTCTCGCTCCTTTTTCTGACGATGGCGAACCAGAGTGAGATGTTCTCTGTCGGCCTGATGGCGAACACAGGGGCCGATTTCTTCACCCTTTTCAGCCCCGATGGGAAGAAGGTCAAAGATAAGATCTACCTTTCCGATGTAGTCCGCCAGTGGGACGAAATCGACCAGAACGGAGACGGAGCGATCACCAAGCGGAATGCCGCGAAGCATATCGCCCAGAGAAAGGACGCCAACCCGCTCGGATGGGTGATGCACAAAGTCGCCGTTCATTTCGATTTCGAGCAGAATTTCTCGATGCTCATCTGGATTCTTGTTTCTGTCGCCATTTTCAAAGCGACCACCCTCTTTTTCGCCCGCTATGTGACGCAGCTTCTATCGATCCGGATCACGCGCGACTTGCGGCAGCAGTATTTCGAGCACATCCAGTCTCTTCCCTTAAGTTTCTATCAGGAGCAGAATCTCGGCAGCCTTTCTTCGCGCGCCGTCGGGGATGCCGGGCAGATCGCCTCTTCCCTGAATTCGTGCCTTACGAACTATCTCCAGACGCCGTTCACCATCGTATCGACTCTCGCGGCGTGCTTCTATCTTTCGTGGCAGCTTTCCCTGATTATCTTTCTGGGACTTCCTTTGATCATCTTCCCGGTCGTTTTCCTCACCCGCCAGGTGAAGAGGATCACCCGCCAGATCCAGAAAAACCAGGAGACGTTCACTTCGGTGCTTCTCGATTTCCTCGCTGGGATCCAGACGGTGAAAATTTTTGCGATGGAAGCGTTTTCGCTCCGGAAATACAAAGAGCAGAACGACCAGATGGCCGATCTGGAGAGCAAGAGCGCCAAGTATGGGCTATTGACCCGTCCGCTGCTCCATCTGATCGCGACGGGGTGTTTGGCCGTCGTCGTCCTGTTCGGCCTTTATACGCTCCATATGACGGTCGGCCAGCTTCTGATGTTCTGCGGCCTGCTCCACCTCTTTTACGAGCCTGTAAAAAAGTTCGCTGAAGAGAATGCCAATATCCAAAAAGGGGTTGTTGCAGCGGAGCGGATGTTCGAGGTGCTCCATCTGAAGCCTCAGATCGAAGACAAGGATGGGGCGATTTTCCTGCAGGGATTCAAAAACCTGATCGAATTCGACCACGTCTGGTTCAAATACCGCGACGACTGGGTCCTGCGCGACTTGAGCTTCACCATCAAGAGGGGAGAGGTGGTCGCCATCGTCGGGGCTACAGGCGCCGGGAAATCGACGATCGTGCAGCTCCTGCCCCGTCTTTACGAAGTGCAGAAAGGGGAGATCCGGATCGACGGCATCCCGCTCAATGCGATCACCCAGAAATCGCTCCGCGAACAGATCGCCTTTGTGCCGCAGAAGCCATTCCTCTTTTTCGACACGGTGGCCGAGAATATCGCGTTCGGCCGAAGCTTCTCGCGGGAAGAGATCGAAGAAGCGGCGCACAAAGCCTACGCGCACGAATTCATCGCCAATCTCCCGCAGCAGTACAACACTCTTCTCGCTGAAATGGGCAAGACTCTCTCCGGCGGCCAGCAGCAGCGGCTGGCGATCGCGCGGGCGCTCGTCAAAAAGGCGCCGATCCTCGTTCTTGACGAGGCGACTTCTTCACTCGACGCGATTTCCGAGAACCGGATCAAAGCGGCGATGAAAGATTTGCGCGGCGAGGTAACGCAGATCCTGATCGCCCACCGCCTTTCGACGATCGAGCACGCTGATAAAATCATTTATCTCGACCGAGGCCGGAAGGTCGCTGAAGGGACGCTCCAGCAACTTTTGGAAACGTGCCTGCCGTTCCGGATTCTCTGGGAAGCCTACCACCACTCCGAAGTCGCCCCCGCGTAAAAGCTTCAGCCCCTTCTCTTGCCTCGCCGGCGGGGAGAAATTCAAAAAACTATTGACTTCGACAGCCCAGATTCGTTATGAGCTAACTCTTTCAACTTAAAGTTTGAATGAGCGAAGAACTGACGTTAGCAGAACACCAGCAGGAGAGCGTGGCCAAAGCTCTTGCGCCTACATCGACCGATGAGAAGATGCCTCTGGCGGAAATCATCGAGAATTTCGAACATCTGTTTAAAGGGAAAGGTGCAATCCAGCTTGAAAAGCTGCTGATGGAATCTTTCTCCCCGAAGGAATTCGAGGAGCTGGGTCTTTCCCGCTTTTTCCCGAAAATGAACCGGGGTCTGCCGCGCCTCTATCACCGCGACCATCCATCGACTTCCCACATCAAGAAACACTTTTCCCATCTCCCGACGCTCAAGGCCCTTGCCTTTGATAAGGCCATTTTCAGCCTCTACGAAGAGGTGAAGATCGAGAGGAAGTTCGCTGTTTCGGTGTTTGCCTGGGTGATCAACGACAACCTGGGCGATTTCGCGGCGGCCTCTGAAGCGTGCCGGATTCTAAAGGAACGGTTCCCCCAGGCAGACTTGCATCTGGTGGCTCTTGCGGACGCACAGGCGGTACTTCCTTCGTTTCCAGGCGCTGAACTCCATGTCGTTAATTATACGACTGAAATCGGACCTGAGCTTTTCCCGCAGGAAATTCTGGAGCGGTTCCGCTCCTCCGAGCTGATTTTGCAGCTTCCCTCCTATTATCCTTTTACCAAAGAGCTGATGGAGGCAGTCGAGAGGGTCGATTCAAACCTTCCGATGCCGAGAATGGAGCTCCTAGGGGCCTACGGTTTTCTTGAGTCGAGCTGGTTCCACCCCAAAACCGGGAACCGGGCGCTGGGGCTTCATTTTTTAGAAAAAGGAATTTTGGTCCACAAAGCGTCGATCGCTTCGTTCGCCGAAGTGGAGAACCTCGCTTTGCTCACGGGGCTTTTCGGGTTGGAAGCTCCGGGGCCTGCTGAGATCGAGCAGTATCAGCAAACCAATCAGTTCTATCTCGCCTACCTGGCCACTCCGATTGGAGGAGCGGTATATCTCCATGCTCTTCTGAAATCGCTGGAACACGATCCCAGGACGGTCGATGTCTGCACCCCCGATCTCGACTGGTTCATCCAGTATACGGAGATGCAGAACCGCCAGGGAAAACCCATTCTAGATCGAAGTTTGGGAGTCGCCTCGATCGAAGTGGCCTGGCAAGGGCAGTCCTATGCGGTGAGGACAGGGGTCGAAGGAAAGAAACTCCGCCTTTTCTCTCCGGGAGGGATTTCGCAGAAAGATTTCCGGACTCTTGTCTCTTTGAGCGGCGAGTTTGTCGGGGTGCGTGGGGACCAGTCTTTTTCCGAGGCGGTTTCCTGCAACAGGGTTTTCTTTTACAACGGGCGCGAGCACGTCCGCTATTTCATGAAAGATTTGGCTGCCCTGGCTGAAAACCGGATCGCGGCGCACCGGAGCGCCCTTACCTGTTTCAGGGGCATGGGGAAGACCCTTCTCGCCCATTTGCCGCCCCAGGAAGGGGAATGGGTCGACGAGAGCTTCTTTCAGGAGAAAGAAGAGTGGCTCGAGACCGCCTTCCAGATCGGAGCCTCTTTGCAAGATCCCGATGCTGTGGCAGGATTTAAAAAACTCAACCGGATCATCGCCGAGGAGTATTCGTGCAGCGAGTTCCTCTGCCACCTCGTCCAAAGGGCGCTCTGCCACAGGCAGAATCCGCTTCTGGCCCTGGAAGAGGCCGAGCTGTTTTCCGCATTCGGCGCCGGAGCGATTCCTTTTTCCACTTTAGTCCTCGAACTCAAAGGGTTGCTCTCTCCTTCTTGAAATAAACAGCTCCTTATGAGACATCGGGAAAAAAAGGCGGCTGATGGATCAGGATTGCTATGCCCGTCTCGGACGGGAGCTTCGGGCATTGTTCAAAACGTTGGAGCATCCCGGCGATCGGGCTAAGATTCTCAGGCAGTTAGATCATGTCGCTCACCTGGCGGAAGAGGCCGGAGATCCTTTGCAAACGGAAGCCGCCCGGCTAAAAACAGACGTATTGAGATGGCTGGATGCGCCAGGGGATGAGAAGCTGGCGGAGATTGTCAAAGAACATGCGTTGAGATTGGAGCAGGAAACGAGGGAAATATGACGAAAATCGGCGATGGCGGCGAACTTCCGCAAAAACAGGTTGTCGAGCAGGCCCATCAAGACATTGAAAGCAGTTCATTGAAGTTTCTGAATGCGCTGGGCGCCTACGAAAACGACCATAATCTCAGTTCCGGGGATAAAGACCGGCTGAAAGATCTGATGGATCAGCATCTCGAGGTGATCCGCTCGGCGGTTACGGAACTAAAAAGGGCCGGGATTTATAAACAGGAAGTGAAAGTCGAAAACGACTACAGCGACTACATGAATAAAGGCAGCTCAGAGAGCTACGCGGCCCTTGAGCACGACATCCAGACTCTGAGAGACTACAACCAGCTTCCCTGATTAATCGAGGACCCGGTGAGGATGGCGGAAGGCGAACCCTTCGGATTTGATCTTGTGGTTTGAGATCCGCTTATTGCCGCTGTGCAGGCCCGTTAGATTCGGATCCCATTTCACTTTCGGCAGTTTGAATTTCTGCGAAATCTGGTCGTAGAGCTCTTTGCGGGTCGGATGCTCGTCGTCGGCTACGTTGAAGACTCCTTCAAGATGGTGGCGCATCGCATAGTCGATCGCCCCCGCGCAGTCAGTTTTATGAACCATATTCGTGTAATGCTCGCCGCTGCCGGGAAGGGTGTGTCCTTCGAGCTGTTTGACCCGTTTGGACAGTTCCCGCCCAGGTCCGTAGATCTCGGCGAAACGAAGGGCGCATACGTGCCATCCCAGCTCTTCGAGCGAAAGGTAGTGCTTCTCTGCATCGATCAGGATTTTTCCCTGGTCTGATTTCGCCATCAGATCGCTTGTTTCGTCGACCCAGAGTCCGTGGTGGTCTCCATAGATCGAGGTGCTGCTTGTGTAGATCAGGTGGCGCGGCAGGTCCATTTCGAGAGCGAGATGGCGGAAGATCTGGGCCGTGTTGAGGTAGGCGCTTTCGTAATGTTCGGGGCTGTCGGCTGCAATCGTGATGAGAATGAGATCGTTATTGGCGATCAAAGGGATCAGTTCGTCTTCGTCATTTCCCTTGATGATGACGCTTTTTTGCGCCACGCGGGACAGTTCGGCCAGCCTCTCCGGGTTCCGCGTCGTGGCGGTGACATGATGTCCTTTTTTGCTCCAGATCGTGGCGGCTTCCGAACCGATATAGCCGCAGCCGATAATCACTATGTTCACGTTGCACCTAAGAGGCCGAGTTTTAGAAATGTATCTTTTAAGACAGCGTTCTCTTTTTTGTCGAGCGCGCCGTTTTTCGAAAGCCACTCTACATAATCTTTGGGGATTTCAGACAGGGGTTTGCCCGCGTGCTTCCCGAAAGGCATCCTGACGATCTGGGAGTTTTTGCTTAAGAGATCGAGGATCGTCTTCATCGAAAGGTCGTCGACCATTTTCGAGAACACTTTGTAGAGCACGAGCACATCGTCGAGAGCCCGGTGGGCCTGGTTCGCTTCGATCCCGTAGGCTTCCCTGAGGAACTGAAGGCTGTGGCGCGGCAGATCGCTCCGGTATTTGCGCGACCATTTCAGCGTGTCGAGATAGATCCACTCCGGAATTTTCAGCCCGGCCCGCTCCATTTCGAATTCGAGGAACACCTTATCGAAGGCGTCGTTATTATGGGCGATCAGCACCACTTCGCCGGAACAGAATTCGATAAAGGAAGAGAGAGCTTCGCGGATCAGGGGAGCGTCTTTGACCATTTCGTCTGTGATATGCGTGATCGCAGTTGATTCGGCCGGGATGGGGCACTCGGGATTCGTGAATGTGCAGAATTCTTTTCCGAGCGTTGGATCGTAGGCGGCGATTTCGATGATCCGGTCTTTGCCCGCCTTGATTCCCGTCGTCTCGGTATCGTAAAAGATGGGCCTCAATGCCATGATTTTCCTCAAAACTTCGACCCATGAAAAACGATTCCCCCTATTAAAGGGAAGAATAAAATTTAGGGTGAACGGGGCAGAACCTTTTTCTTCAAAATTTCTCCCGGTTTCGCTATCCTAAGGGTTCAATAATGGAGTGTCCCATGAAACGGAGTGTTTTGCTGATCCTGCTGGCTTTGGCCGGATGTTTTCAAACATACAGCGAAGACGATGAGCTGCGGACGGTTCCCGTGACCAACAACCCCCATGTAGTGCCCAATTATGGAAGCGGACTCCCTGGCGTCGGCTCGATGGGCCAAGGTCCCTCCTGATTGACAAACCCAATCTTTTCCTATAAGCTCGAGAAAGGAACCCTCAAGCGAAAATGACGAACCCTACATATAAATTTCATCCCAGCGACCGGAAAAAAGTCATCGCCGAACTGGGTCAAGAAACTCTTCTTAAAGTCCTGAAGCAGATGCTTCTCATCCGGAATTTCGAGATCCGGGGCGAGTCGGCTTACCAGCAGGGGAAAGTAGGGGGGTATTACCATTCCTATATGGGCCAGGAAGCGATCCAGGCCGGCTGCATTGCGGCCGCAGGGGGGAAACACTGGTTTACAACCACCTACCGCTGCCACGCCCTTGCCTATCTTCTCGGCGCGACTCCGAATGAAATGATGGCTGAGCTGTATGGCAAAGCGACCGGGAATGCAATGGGCCGCGGCGGCTCGATGCACATGTATGCCGATCGGCTTCTTGGCGGACTCGCCATCGTCGGCGGCCATATTCCAATCGCCACTGGGGCTGCCTTTAGCATTAAGTACTTGAAACAGAAGGGGTTAGCTTCGTTCTGCTTCCTGGGCGACGGCGCTGCGGTGCAAGGGGCTTTGCATGAATCGGTCAACCTCGCCGCTCTCTGGAACCTTCCCTGCCTCTATGTGATCGAGAATAACCAGTGGGGGATGGGAACGCCCGCCACCCGCGCTATCTGCGTATCGCCGATTGCTGAAAACTTTGCGAAAGCCTATGGCATCAAGTCGTATACATTCGATGGTTCGGACTTTTTCAATTGCTACGCGGGCTTTAAAGACGCTTTGGCCGAAGTGCTGAAAACCAACCGCCCCGTCTTGATCGAAGCGGTGACCCAGCGTTTCCGCGGCCACTCCATTTCCGATCCCGGCCTCTACCGCTCTAAAGACCACCTTAAAGAAGTGATGGAGAACCAGGATCCGATCCTCATCCTCAGAGACGCGCTCATTCAAAATGGGATGCTGACCGAAGAGCAGTATAAAGAATTCGACCGCGAGCAGAGGGAAATCGTCATCGCCTCGATGCAGTTCGCCGAAGAGAGCCCCTATCCCGACCTGATGACACTTGAAGAAGGGGTCTTCGCTCCAGAGGAGAAGAAATAACCATGGCCATGCAGCTTGTTGAAATCCGCGAAGCCCTCCGCCAGGCCATCGATGAAGAAATGACCCGCGATTCCCGCGTCTTTGTGATGGGGGAGGAGGTCGGGTATTACAACGGTCCTTTCAAAGTTACGAAAGGGCTCTTGGAGAAGTGGGGTCCTGAGCGGATCATCGATACTCCGATCGCTGAGAACGGCTTCGTCGGCCTTGCCATCGGCGCGGCTGAAACAGGCCTCCGCCCCATCGTCGATTTCATGACCTGGAACTTCTCGTTCGTCGCAGCCGACCAGCTCATCTCCAACGCCTGCAAATCGTATTACATGTCGGGCGGCAGATTCAACGTTCCCATCGTCTTCCGCGGACCGAACGGCCCTGCGAACCAGGTCTCCTGCCAGCACTCCCACTGCGTTGAAGCGGTCTACGCCAACTTCCCTGGCTTCATCGTCATTTCTCCGAGCAACGCGTATGACGCAAAAGGGCTCCTCAAGTCGGCCATCCGCTCCAACAATCCCGTCATCTTCCTCGAAGACGAGCTCGATTACGGAGACAAGATGGAGATTCCTCAAGAGGAATACCTCGTCCCCATCGGGAAAGCCAAAGTGATCCGCGAAGGCAAGCACATCACTCTCATCTCCTATTCGCGCATGCTCAAGCACTGCGCCGCCGCCGCAGAAGATATGGCCAAGCGCGGAATCCAGGTTGAAATCGTCGATCTCCGCACGATCAAGCCGCTCGATATCGCAACTGTAGCAGCCTCAGTCCGGAAAACACATCGCGCCGTTCTCGTCGAAGCAGGCCATATGTTCGCCGGCATCTCGGCCGAAGTGTGCTTCCAGATTCAGCAGCACTGTTTCGATGATCTCGACGCTCCATTGGCGCGGGTCACGCACAAAGAGACGCCGCTGCCCTATTCCAAGCCGCTCGAACGCGAGTGCATCCCGAATAAAGACCGCATTATTGCCGCCATCGAAGACACCCTGAGATAATGAACAGGATCCGGCTCGCAAGCGAGCCTGGCAGGATCCGCGCGCAACGCGCGCTGGCAGGATAAAGAAATACTCTAGCCGCCTTTTCCTATCCTGGTCATCCTGTTGATCCTGTTATTTTTCTTTTATCAGTTTTATTTTGAGGGCTTGAAACTTCAGGTCCGTTCGTCCATAATAGGAATAACTTGTGTTATGAGGTTTTTATGCCATTTACCGTTACCATGCCGAAACTTTCCCCAACTATGGAAGAGGGGACGATTGCAAAATGGCATAAAAAAGTAGGCGACAAAGTCGAGGCGGGCGAACTGCTCGTCGAGGTGGCGACCGATAAGGCCACCGTCGAATACAACGCCCTGGACGAGGGATATCTGAGAAAGATCATCGTCGCAGACGGGGGAGCCGCTGTGGTCAACCAGCCCATCGCAGTCTTCACTGTAAAGGCTAACGAAAGCATCGAAGGATACCAACCTGAAGGGGTCGCTCCGGCCAAAGCAAAGCCCGAACCGGCTGCCGCTGCAGCCAAAAATGAAGCGGCTTCCGCAGAAGCTCCCAAAGCAGCTCCTGCGATGGGGATGCAGCAGCCCGCATTTCAGCCTGAGCCTCCCATGCAGAAGGTGGAATTCGATTTTCCGACAGGAGCGCCCTCGGCCCGCGTGCCGGCATCGCCTCTGGCGAAGAAGCTCGCTAAGGAAAAGGGGCTTGATTTAGGGACTGTCAAAGGCTCCGGCCCTGCCGGGCGCGTTACGAGCCGCGATCTCGATCTCGCGCAGCCCGATCAGACGGTTGGGTTTGGAAAACGGGAAATGCCCTCCGTGGCTTCCGGGACGTATGAAGAGATGGCTTTGACGCCGATGCGCAAAGTCATTTCGCAGAGGCTTCAGCAGGCCAAGACGTTCATTCCGCATATTTATGTGCGCCAGGAAATCGACGCGGAGCCGCTTGCACAAGCGAGAGAACAGCTGAAAAACGGGAACATCAAAGTTTCCTTCAATGATTTCGTGATCCGCGCCGCCGCGCTCGCTCTCAAAGAGCATCCCAATTCCAATAGCGGATTCGATTCGACGAAGCAGTCGATCGTGCTGTTCAAGACGATCGATATTTCCGTTGCCGTAAGCGTCGACGGAGGGCTGATCACGCCGATCGTCCGCTATGCCGATTTCAAGAACATCGGCGAGATTACCGTCGAAGTGAAAGAGCTGGCTGGAAGAGCCCGCACAGGCAAGCTGAAGCCTGAAGAGTACAAAGGCGGTTCTTTTACGATCTCCAATATGGGGATGTACGGGATCACCGATTTCTGCGCGATCATCAATCCTCCCCAGGCGTGCATTCTTGCGGTCGGGGGGATCGAAGAGTGCGCCCGCGTGAAAAACGGGGTCGTGAGCGCAGGAAAACGGATGAATCTGGTGCTATCTGCCGACCATCGCGTCGTCGATGGAGCGGAAGCAGCGAAGTTCATCAAGACGGTGCAGAAATATCTCGAAAATCCTTCGCTGCTCCTGATTTAATTCAGGGCGTCTAATACGTATTGGGGCAGGGCGAACGAGGCCTTGTGGACGGCTGGCGTGTAGTAGCGGAGTTTGCCGCGCACTTTTTCCATCCGGGAATTCAGTTTTCTCTCTGAAGGTTTGTAGAAGCCGTCGCTGGCCCATCCGAGAGCCATATAGCCGCCTACATAGGTGGGAACGGGCACCACATAGTACGTTGTGTATTTGAAGTGGGGCTTCCGGTTTTCCAGCGTGAGCTTGAGTTCTTTTTCCTGCAGGAGAGGGACGCCGTTCTGATTGACGAAGATCCCTTTCGGGTTGAGCTTTTTTTTGCAGTCTCCGTAGAATTCGCTGCTGAAGAGGACTTTGGCGGGCCCTTCCGGATCGTTCGAATCGCAGATGATCACGTCGAACATCTCTTCTGTCTCTTTCACATATTTCGAGGCGTCCTGGATCACGATCTTCGCCCGCGGGTCGTCGAATGCGCCGTTCGACCATTCGGGAAGGTATTTCTTGGACAGTTCGATGACGGCCGGGTCGATCTCGACCATAACGGCTTTCTGGACGGTTTCATGGCGGAGGACTTCCCGGAGAACGCCCCCGTCGCCGGCGCCGATAATGAGGACGGAAACAGGGTTCTCATGGGCCATGAGGGGGACGTGGGCCATCATCTCGTGGTAGACCGCTTCGTCTTTTTGGGTCGTCTGGATGATGCCGTCGATGGCAAAGACTCTGCCGAAGAGGGAATTTTCAAAAATAGCAAGGTCCCAGAATTCGCTTTTCTCCTGGTGGATCATTTTGCCGATCTCAAAGGACTGGCTCCATTCGGGATAGAGGGTTTCCTGGTAGCGCTCTGCGGATAGGGACGCGGCGGCCAGGATGAGAGGAATCATTTTTTTCATGGGAAATCTCCTGCCAATTATTAGGTCGGAGCATTTTAATTCGGAGGGGGGTTTTGAGACAATGACTGTCTCTTAGAGCCAGCGCTTTTTCTGGAAGACTAGGAAGCCGATGATCGAGGCGGCGGCGATGATGCCGATGACCAGGGGGAAGGCGTAGGGGGAGGAGGCCAGGGGCAAGGCGACGTTCATGCCGTAGATCGAGGCGATGATGGTCGGGATGCTGAATACGATCGTGAGGGCTGTGAGGAGTTTGATGGTCCGGTTGACGTCGTTTGTGAAAATGATGTGGTAGGAGTCGCGGAGCGAGCGGATGCTTTTGATATTGACGCGGCACACGTCTTCCGACTGGCGGATGGCGATCATCAGGTCTTCAAGGAGATCGAGGTCTTTTTCATAGAGATTGACATAGCGGCCCCCCGCCATGGTCTCGAGCAGGTTGCGCATCGGGACGAGCGAGGTAAGATACTGGTTGAGAATCTCTTCGTTTTTAGTCAGGACGATGATGGCGTTGCTGTCGATCACCTGGGTAGGTTGTTCGGCGCCAAGGACGCTGTGGCGGATCCGCTTGATGCTGTTGGTGTACTCCTGGGTGATTTTCAGGAGGATATGGAGGATGAGTTTTGATTTTTGGGTGGTGCCGAGGGCGGTGTTGCTCTGGATGAGCTGCTCGATGATCTCGCTCCGGTGGGGGGAAATGGCGATCACGAAGGTATTGGTCAGGATCATGGTCAGGGTTTCGGTGTAGAGGCCGAATTCGTGTTCGCCGGGATGGCGGACGAAGAAGAGGATGTTATCCCCAATGTGCTCGATCCGGGGGAGTTCGTATTTATCGAGGCTATCGCGGATGTCGGCCATTTCAAGGCCGGTGATCTCGGCGATCTTCTGGAGGTCTTCCAGATTTGCTTCTTTTGAGTATATCCAGCTTCCCGTGCGGAAATCGGGGATTCGTTTGAATTCGGCGTCGCGGATCGTTTTAAAATAGATTTCGATCATACCCCTTTCATACGGTAAAGGGGATGCTCTTTCAAGGCGAAAATTTACCCTTTAGACAGCAGTTGTTCGAGCTTGATTTCCAGAGCTTTAATCCGCTCTACATACTCTTCAAGCTTGCGGACATGGACTTCCTGACGATGGAATTCGGCGATCGGGATGGCGGGACTGCCGCGGTATTTGCCTGTTTTAAGCGATTTGCTGACGCCGCCCCGCGTGGCGATCATCACCTGGTCTCCCAGTTCGACGTGGCCGACAATTCCGACCTGGCCGCCGAGCATGACGTGGCTGCCGGTTTTCGAGGAGCCAGCCATTCCGGTCTGCGCGGCGATGACATTATGCTCGCCGACTTCGACGTTATGGGCGATTTGGACGAGGTTGTCGATCTTTGATCCTTTGCGGATGAGGGTCGTCTTGAAGCGGGAGCGGTCGATGGTCGTGTTGGCGCCGATCTCGACG
Organism: uncultured bacterium; assembly: GCA_964415395.1. Taxonomy (GTDB): domain Bacteria; phylum Chlamydiota; class Chlamydiia; order Chlamydiales; family SM23-39; genus CAYPZU01. Next base: position 19,075 of record CAYPZU010000019.1, on the reverse strand, counting down.
TCGTCTTCGAGGATGACGATGCCGAGCTGCTCCAGCTTCTGGAAGCGGCCCAGAGCATCGGGAATATAGCCGAAGCCGCACGAGCCGATGACAGCGCCTGGCTGCAGAATAACGCGGTCGCCGAGGCGGCATCGTTCGCGGACGATGGAGCCGGGGTGGAGCTGGCAATTTGAGCCGATTTCCACTTCATAGCCGATCGAAACATTCGGTCCGATCTGGGTTCCGGCGCCGATTTTAGCGTTCCGGTCGACGACAGCGTTCGGGCCGATCGAGACATTGGGTCCGAGCTGGGCGGTTTCGTGGATGACGGCGGTTGGATGGATGGCGGTGAATCCGGAGCCTTTATTTTCAGTCAGGAGGAGGAGTTCAGCGATAATCTGAAAGGCCCGGGAGGGATTGGGGGTAATCAGGTAATTTTTCCCGTCCTGGCGAGGGGTTTCCGGGTCGATGCATACCACCCCTGCGGCCGATTTTTTCATGGCTTCGCGGTAGCGGGGATTAGCCAGGAAAGAAGCGTCGCTAGGCGACGCTTCATCAAGCGTATTTACGCCTGTTACGATGGCGGCAGGATCGCCAGAGAGCTGGGCTGCGGTTTTCGCAGCCAGCTCAGCCAGGGTGAACTTTTGGTTCATTAACCAGCCTTATCGAGAACGTTTTCGTCGATTGCGTTCAAAGGAAGGTCTTCCGCGTTGTCGGAAACGTTCTTCGCTTTAACATCGGATTCAAAAGTTCTGTCCAGCTCGGAGATCACGAGGGTGGTCACTTCGAGGTCTGGGCGGATGTAGAAGCAGGCTTCTTTATTCATCACGTAGTCCAGATTTTTCGCTTTGGCGATTTTTTCGGCCGCTCTGGCGATCGATCCGCTCATTTTCTGGATCATCTGGTAGTTGGCGTGCTGAAGCACTTGGTAGAACTGGTTCTGGTAGCGGCCCATATCTTCCTGAAGAGTCTGGAATTTGATTTTCAGATCTTCTTCGGCTTTAGGGGAGAGGCTGTCGAGATACTCGGTGTCTTCGAATTTGGCGGCGATCTCTTTCAGCTCTTTTTCCGTATCTTCGATGAGGGAAGACATCTGCTTGCGGATGTTTTCCATGTTTTCCTGCTCTTTCTTGCCCATTTTGGACTCGGTGACGCAGGATGCAAAGTTGACCACTCCGATGACGGCCTGTTTCTCATCAGCCTGGGCAGTGGTTCCCATCAGCCCGAACACGACGGCTGCAGAAAGGAGAAGTTTACGCATATTGATGACTCCTAGTAGAAACGTTCATGTTAGAATTGTCCTCCCATAGAGAAGAATACCTTTTGCCACTTGTCCTTCCGGTCTTTTTTGACCCAGGGGTAGCCCCAGCCCACCATAATCGGGGTTCGGTTTCCGATATCGAGCCGGATTCCGACGCCCGAGGAGGGGCGGATCTTGTCGATGTCGAATTCCCCGAAGGTGACGCTGCCTACGTCGGTGAAGACAAATACATCCAGCATTCTAAAGATTTCCTGGTTATATTCCAAAGAAATGAGAGAAGAGGAGAGGCCCCCGTAGGGAGTGTCGGTCGGTTCGTATTGTCCTGCGTCGTTCAGCAGTTCGACGACAGGGCCTAAAAGGAAGGGTTTGTAGCCCCGGACGGTCGTTTCGCCGCCGAGGAAGAAGCGTTCGCTGTAAGGAACCGAATTTTTATTTGTTTTCCCAAAAGGTACAATATATTTGAAATCCCCGCGGAGTTTCAGGGTTCCTTTGGACCAGATGGGGAAGTAGATGGAGTTGAGGTAGCTGACTTTAAAGAAGTCGTACTTGCCTCCGAGGCCTGCGATTTCCGCTTCGAAGTAGGAGCGCCAGCCGCGGTGGGGCTTGAGGGCGCTGTCGGTCGAGTCGTAGCTGAGGTTGCCGCTGAAGGCCGAGATGAGGCCGTCCTGGTTCAGCTGCTGTTTTACGTCTTCGACGGAAGCGATGGCGGCAGGGGTGTCGCCGATAGGATCGAGGCTCAAATTGTCTTTTGCATGTCTTAACCGTTCGCGCATACCGCCCGTCCAGTAGGTCGAAAGGGGGTAGTTGGCGTATACGGAGCCGCCGTAGGTGACGACGTTAACGTTCTTCTGGAGTTCGCTATAGGTGCGGCTCAACTCCACTCCTAAGCGCCAGAGCGAATCGTTGACGTAAGGGTTCATCCAGGAGATGAGGACGTTGTTTTGCTTTTTACCCACAGTGCCGCGGATATGGAGGAACTCGCCGCCGCCTCTCAAGCTGGACAGTTTGCCCGACAGGGCTCTGCCGATTCCGCCGATATTGAAGTTCCGTTCGGTCAGATCGAGTCCGCCGAATACGTCGTCCATCGAGCTGAAGCCCATGAACAGGCTGATGTTCCCGGTGGTTGTTTCTTCAACTTCGATGTAGACGTCGCGGTAGTTTTCGCCGAGTCCGATATCGTCCTGGGTTCTCACTGCGTAAACGTTGACGCTTTTGAAGTAGCCGATCGCCTCAAGGCGGTTTTGAGTCGCTTTCAGTTTGCGGGAGTCGAATGTGTCGCCCGGGCAGAGGAGCGATTCTCTCAGGATCACGTTGCACAGAGTGGACGAGTTGCCGAAGATGTGGATCAGGCCGATCTTATACTGCTGCCCTTCGTCGATGGCGAAATCGACGTCGAATTCAGGTTCGTCTTCTTTTAGGGCTGTTTCGTACGATACGCTGGCGTCGATGTATCCTTTCTGGCCGTAGAGATCTTTGATCGCCTGGGCTGTATCGCGGAGCTTGTCGGGGGAGTAAGGTTCGTTTTCCGCGACGAGAGAGCGCTTTTGGACATCTTCGAGGGTCAGCAGGGTGTTGCCCGAGTAGGCGATTTTCCCGAACTTGTAGAGCTGTCCGCGGTGGGCGGTGATTTCGACGATCAGCTTGCCGCTTTCAGGGTCGTCGAGAAGCTGGATGTCGACTCTGGCGTCGGCATACCCCTTGTTATGGAGGTAGTTGAGCATCGTCATCTTGTCCTGCTCGAGAGCCTCGTCGCGGAACGTTCCCGTTCCGGTAACCCAGTGAGTCAGAAAATTGTACGTTTTAAGATAAATCTGATCGGTCAGATCGCTCTGCTCTGCTTTGGTGAAGCCGCAGAAAACGATTTTCTTGATGAAGCCGGGCCTTCCTTCCTTTACGTCGATGATCAGGTCGATCTGGTTCGTGCAGGCCACGGGGCGGATGCTGTAGGAGATCTGGGATTCGAAATACCCTTTTTTGAAATAGAATTCCTTCACCTTGTTGAAGGCTTTGTTGAATTCCTGCCGGTTGAAGACGGTATTCGGCTTGATTTCGAGTTCTTTCTGCAGCGTCGATGTTTTGAACTGTTCGTTCCCGTTCCACTGGATCGAATGGATGAGCGGTTTCGGCGTGACGTAAATCACGATGGAAACCTGTCCGTTTTTCATCTGGATGCGCGGCTCGACCCGGTCGTACTCTTCCGACAGGCTTTTCAGATCGTTATCGAATGTCAGCTGGGAGAAATCGTCGCCTTCCTGCGTCTTTAATTTAGAGAGGACGGGCTTGGGATCGAAGGATGTGTCTTCCTCGGGAGAATCCACGACGATTTCAATATGGGAAACTCTTTTCTCGTCATAGTATTCAGCACCGACAAGGGGGGCGGCTGCGCTTGCAAACAGGATTGAGAGAAGCACATAAGATCTGATGAAAGGATCGCGTCGTTTCGATTTAGTCATCGTTGCAAAGTCCGTCAGTAGTCCGCTGATTATAGAAAACCTTGGACAATTCCGCAATCCTAAACAAGTTGGGAGAAAATTAACGGATGAGTGGATCTTTTACACAAGAGAAAGGCGAGAACAGGATCCGGCTCGCAAGCGAGCCTGACAGGATTCGCGCGCAAAGCTCGCCGGCAGGATAAAGGAAAATTCACGGCGGCCAGATCGAAATTGATTTTTCTTCTTATCCTGCAGCCGCCGTGAGGCGGCGTATCCTGTTTCTTCTATTTTTGGGAGAGTCTTGCTTGCTCCGTAGCGAAGAAGATTCAATTTAGAGGGATTGGCGGCCGGCGAGAGCGCGGGCGAGCGTGCCGCCGTCGATGTATTCGAGGCTGCTGCCGACGGGAAGGCCGAATGCGAGGCGCGAAATGGAAAGATTCGGGCGCGCGAGCTGGTTTTTCAGATAGAGCGCTGTCGCGTCTCCTTCGAGCGTCGAATCGAACGCGAGGATCACTTCGCGTGTCTGGTTTTGTTCGATCCGCTGCACGATCCGGTCGACGCGGAGGGTTGAAGCGTGGCGGTTGTCTAGAGGAGAGATCAGGTGCTCGACGACATGGTAGAGACCGCGGAAAGAGCGGGTCTCTTCGATGGCGTAGGCGTCGCGGGGCGAGGCGAGGATGCAGAGAGCGGAGGGGTCGCGGCCCGATGAGCAGAAACGGCAAGCGCCCTGCGAGGTAAGGCAGCCGCAGACAGGGCATGGCGGGATCTTTTCCTTCAGGGTTTTGAACAGATCGGCCAGTTGGGTCAGTCCGTCTTGAGGCCAGCCGATGAAATCAAAGGCGAACCGCTCGGCGGTTTTCGCCCCTACGCCAGGGAGCTTTTTCAGATGGGCGATCAGGTGGAGGAGTTCTTCGGGGTATGCCATAAGGCTGCAGTATAGCAAATGGGGGGTTTTTGGGGAGGTGATTTAATTCTTTACTTGTCTCTTTGGGAGCTTCCCATTTAAACACATTTCGGCTAAACTCACAGCCGATATTTTTTATCCTTTATAAGACGAGCTATTTTAAAAAATGTTCTCTAAAGCGAAGATTATCGGCACCGGCTCCTATCTGCCAGAGCGGATCCTGACAAACCGCGATCTGGAACAGATCGTTGAGACTTCCGACGAGTGGATCGTCAGCCGCACCGGAATGAAAGAGAGGAGGATCGCCCGCGAGGATGAATTCACCTCCGATATGGGCGCAGCTGCGGCAAGAGCCGCGGTGGAAGACTCCGGCCTGGCCATGGATGAAATCGATTTCATATTGGTCGCCACTCTGTCGCCAGACTATATGTTCCCCAGCACGGCTTGCCTGATCCAGCAGAAACTGGGAGCTAGGAAAGCGGGGGCTATGGACATCCAGGCGGCCTGCACCGGGTATCTCTACGCTCTTTCCGTTGCCAAGGGATTTGTTGAATCCGGCCTCTATAAAAATGTCCTTGTCATCGCTGCGGAAAAACTCTCGTCGATCACCAATTACAAAGACCGCTCGACCTGCGTGCTGTTCGGCGACGGAGCCGGCGCCTGCGTGGTTTCCAGGCAGGGGGAAGGCCTTGCGATCGAGAGCATCCAGCTGGGCGCCGATGGCGAGCAGGCGGAACTCCTCGTTATGCCCGCAGGGGGCAGCCGCAAGCCCGCCTCGAAAGAGACGGTTGAAGCGGGAGAGCATTATATAAAGATGGCTGGGAATGAGGTGTTTAAGCACGCGGTCCGCCGAATGGAAGCGGCTTGCAAAGAGTGCTTGGACGCAGCTGGGGTTTCTGAAATGGAGATCAGCTGGCTGATTCCGCACCAGGCCAACTTGCGGATCATCGATGCGATCGCAAGGCGGTTCGAGCATCTCCCTTCTGAGAGAATCTTCAAGACCGTGCAGAAATACGGGAACACCTCGGCCTCTTCGGTGGGAATCGCCCTTGACGAACTGCTGAAAGAGCATGACGTGAAGAAGCAAGAGAGAATCCTGTTAACCGCTTTCGGCTCAGGCCTTACCTGGGGCGCGGCTGTCCTGAGGTCTGAATGAAATCCGCTTTTCTATTCCCCGGACAAGGGGCTCAATATTCCGGCATGGGGAAAGATTTTTACGATGCATTCCCGGCTGCCCGCGCTACATTCCAGGAGGCGGACGACCTTCTGTCGGAAAACTTATCCAAGATTATTTTCGAGGGGCCTGAGCCTCTCTTGACCCAAACCCGCAATAGCCAGGTGGCGATCTTTGTCACGAGCGTTGCCATCCTAAGAACGATCCATCAGCAGTTTCCCGATCTCAAACCGTCGGTGTGCTCAGGCCTCAGCCTGGGAGAGTATACGGCTCTTTTCGCTGCTGGAAGGCTGGGATTTGCTGAGACTCTTCTGCTGGTGCAGGAGAGGGGAAGGCTGATGAACGAGGCGTGCGAGAGAACCTCCGGCACAATGGCTGCCGTTCTCGGAATGGACGCAGCGGGCATCGAGTCTGCGGTGCAGGGCCTTCCCGGCGTTTGGGTCGCGAACTACAACGCGCCTGGCCAGACGGTTATTTCCGGAACGAAGGAAGGAATCGAAAAGGCGGCGGTCGTTTTGAAGGAAAAAGGGGCCAAGAGGGTGATCCCGCTGACGGTTCACGGAGCGTTCCATAGCGGGCTGATGCAGTCTGCGCAAGATGGATTGGCTTCCTGGGTCGAAAGATCTCCGATTCAGGAGAGCGCCATCGAACTCGTGATGAACGTTCCCGGAAAAGCGGTGAGCGGCGTCGAGGAGATGAAGCGGTGCCTGATCTCCCAAGTGACGCATTCGATCCGCTGGGAACAGGGGATCCAGTCGATGGGTCCGATGGATCTCTATCTGGAAATCGGCTGCGGCAAAACGCTGACAGGCCTAGGAAAAAAGATCGGAGTCCAGGGGCTTTGCCTTTCGATAGATAAGATCGCCGATCTCGATCAACTCGCAGCAAAGGTATAAGGATGCAACTGCTTAAAGGAAAGAAAGCTCTGGTGACCGGGGGAACGGCGGGGATTGGCAAAGCGATCGCCTCTCTTTTTGCCGAACACGGCGCCGATGTGGCGATCTTCGGGACGAACAAAGAACGGGCCGAGCAGGCTCTCAAAGAGATCGATGCTGCGAAAGCCGACCCTTCGCAGAAAACAGCTTCATTCCTTCTCGACGTCTCTAAACCTAAGGAAGTGGACCAGGCGGTCGAACAGCTCCTGAAAGAGTGGGGATCGGTCGACATTCTGGTGAATAATGCAGGGATAACGAAAGACAACCTCCTCATCCGGATGAGCGAGGAAGATTGGGATCAGGTTCTCAGCGTGAATTTGAAATCGGTTTTCAATTTATGCCGTTCGCTCGGACGTCCGATGATGAAGGCGAGATCGGGCGTGATCATCAATATCTCTTCGGTGATCGGCTTGACAGGAAATGCGGGACAGATCAATTATGCTGCTTCTAAATCTGGCATGATCGGGTTTACGAAGTCTTTGGCAAAAGAATTGGCCAGCCGCAATGTCCGCGCGAATTGCATTGCTCCAGGATACATTGAGACGCAGATGACCGACGCTCTCAACGACGCCGTCAAAGGAGCGATCCTTGAAAAAATTCCGATGAACCGGATCGGTAAACCGCGCGATATCGCGCACGCCGCTTTGTATTTAGCGAGCGACCTCGCCAGCTATGTCACCGGTCAGTGCCTGACGGTCGACGGCGGAATGGTCATGTAAATTTTTGTGAAAAAGAAAAAGGAAACGTATGACAGTACAACAAGAAGTCATTGACATCATCGTCGAGCAACTCGGTGTTGACTCTGCTGATGTGACGTCGGAGAAGTCCTTCGTCGAAGATTTAAATGCCGATTCATTGGACTTGACTGAGCTCATCATGACTTTTGAAGAGCGCTTCGGTTTCGAGATCTCGGAAGAAGATGCTGAGAAGCTCAAAACAGTAGGCGATGTCGTCGACTACATCGAAAAACGCAAAGTCAACGCATAATTTCATTGAGTGCCGGAAAGCTCTTTCCGGCACTTTTTTTAGTCTTGTATTTCACTCATCGAAATGGGCATGCAGTGCGCTTTTTTAAACCAAAGTTCGCCTCTTCTTGCCAACTCGTCATTTGATTTTCCTGCGCTAACCAGTTGTTGAAGGACGGCCATGATTCTTGAAGGCGACCCAATAACATCTACGAAATGGTTTGAAAGCGTCGAGGTGTTATCATGTCCCCAAGAGTGCCTAAATGAGCGAAGGGGTGTGTCTCGAAACTCCTGAAAAGCTGTGCCGGCTGCTTCTGCAGAGTTAAAAAGAATCGAAACGCCTTCTGGCGTACCTTGAGGAAACTGTCTAGTCTGCTTTCCAAAAGATAGGATAACTCCATCTGCCTGCGGGGTGATGGCGTGAACGGAAACAACGCCTCTTAGATTCGGTATTGCTGACATTTAAGCTCCTTATTATAAGTTGTTTATGTTTTTTCCTAGCATAGATCGAGTTGCGATTTCAAATCAAGCGAACATAGAGGCTCGAAGGGTTTTTGATTGATTAAAATGGTTTTTTGAAATATATTGTTTATGTTTTTTCTCTTACGTTTGGATTTTTTGTGGCAGCAAGCCCAATCAACTTGAGTAGTATTCATATTCTGGCTGTCTATCCCGTTCGAAAAAATCGGGGTGGAACCGTCATCCGGGTCAGAAACCAGGAGATCCGATTCCCGCACTGGACTTCTGTGGGTGCGACAATTCTATTCAGAACAAGAAACACAGCTCAACTCGCCTTTGAAAATCTGAGGAACACCGAACTTCAAGCTTTTGGAAGATCATGGTCGGAAGATCGAAAAGTAAGGGTGCAGGAATGCTTTGTCGAGATCCATGGAGATACAGATAAGATCTTGGTAGCAATCGAGCGCACATTCAATGTAAAGCTGTCCCCTCCGTAATTTGAGATGCGGTTTTACAAACACAAAGAAAAAAGTGCCGGAAAGCTCTTTCCGGCACTTTTTCAACTCACAGAGCCCCCTGCCCGTATGTAACGGAGCCGTCGAAGATCCGCTTAACGGCAGCGAGGATCGCTCTTGTGTCCCCATGGATATCGATAAACCATTGATTATTCTGGAAGCCCTGCTCTGTTCCTATGGATCTGCCGAACAGGCGCAGTTCTGTATCGCGTAAAAGTTCGAAGAAATTCCGGGCTGCGTTCTCTGTTTTAAAAATGACAGTCGCTCCGATAGTGCTTGAACGAATGAATCGTTTTTGTTGGTTTCCAATCTGGACAAAGGTTCCATTTGCCGTTGTGCTGACGGGGCAAACAACAATAGGATTGGCCAGACGCGGTTCGTTTGGGGCTGCAGCCATATCAACTCCTTTACTTGTTCGTTAGTTTCGCATTGAACACGCGCTCAATGGCAGCGAGGATCGCTTTGGTATTTCCGTGGATGTCGACAAAATTTTCGTTGATGCGGCAGCTGGCATCTTTTCCCCAGGCGCATCCGAAGGAGTTCATTTCCGTAAAGCGGAGCGCTTCAAAAACTTGGTAAGCGGCAGCTTTTGTTTGAAAGAGGATGGTCGCTCCGACAGAACTTGTGCGGCTGAATCTTCTCTCCTGGTTTCCCACCTTGACGATGGTTTCATTCGCTTGCTTTGGAATCGGGAATACCAGGACGATTTTGTCAGGATTGAGATGGAGGGATTGCGAAGACATGTAAAATCCTTATTATAAATGGTTTAAGCCGAAGCAGTATAGGTTCGGATAAGGATTTGGGTCAATTAGGGGTTGAGGATCTGGAAGCAGAGGAGGTGGATGTCCTCTTCGATCTCTTTGCGCTTGGTGGCGAATGCGAGTTCTTTCTGGAGCATCGCGGCCGTCGTTTCGAGTCCGTCTGAGGCGAACACCTTGAGAACTTTGGCGATCAAATCGGAAATTTTGCGCGGATCTTTGTAGAAGCGGGAGAGGCCCTGATTGAAGAGGAAGAAAAAGTCTCCCGAGTCGATTTTGAGAGCGCCCTGTTCCGGCTCGAGGAATTTTTCGTTGTCGAGAGACCAAAAGAGGGGGAGGTGGGAGCCGCGCACCTGGATGGTCGAAGAACTCCGGTCGAAGAGAACGGCTGTGTGGCTGGGCCTTTCTTTCGAGAGTTTGTAACGGGTGAGAAGTTGGTACATTCCTTCAAAGCCGTCTGCCTCGGCCTCTGCAAGGTGGATCTGGAAGAGATCGGCTCGTTCAGGTTTTGGGAAGTCGAGGAGAAGGCCGCGCGGGCTCTCCGAGAAGAAGGTAATTGATTTCACGGCGACGGCGTCGGAACGGCAGTCGTCGATATTTTTCTGGAGCATCATATGCTGCAGAAGCATCGAGCATTCGTACTCTCCGTACATCCGTTCGCGGAGGAGGGAATTTTCTTTTAAGCGGTTGATGTTTTCGAGAAGGCACTCGCTCATTGTGTTGAGCGTGTTGGCCAGTTCGGCGATCTCTTTTGGGCCGGAGACCTGGATCGATTCGCCGTATTGGCCGGAAGCGATCGCGAGGGCGGAGTTATTGAGTTTCTGGACGGGGCGCGAAATCTTGTTGGCGATCGCAAAGAGGGTGGCGACCATGACCAGGATCGTAAATCCGGCGCAGAGGAGAATAAGGAGGAGGCTTTCCTGGAATTTCTGGTCGATGAGATGGACGTCGATGTCGGCCGCGACGACGCCGATTCTCTCTCCTCTGTCGTTGTAGAGAGGGGCGTAGCCGGTCATTAGTTTTTTTCCATCGCCGGAGCGGTAGATCGAAGTCGCCTGGATTTCTTTGGGGAGCGAATCGACGGCGGGCGAGATGACGTACAGGTTGGTCAGACCCAATTTTTCGCGCATCATGGGCAGTTCGCTCGCATATTCCTCGGGAGAGAGGATCGAGGCGGCAGTGGAAACAGCCGATTTCAGGCGGGCGCGGAAGCCGTCGACGATCTCTCCATACCAGTTATAGGCGAGCAGCGACGAGACGAGCGCAATGCTGCCGACGAGCGTAGGGAGAAGAAAGAGGAGCAGCCGCGTCCGGATTTTCATGGATTGAGCGCTCCTAAAGGCTGGCGGTGGCGGCAGGGGAGGTGCTGCGAATAGGCTTGGAGCAAAGAGACGGCGACGGAGGGGCACTCGGAAATAATCGAGAGGAGCTGGCTGCGCGACAGGGTGAGGAAGAGGGCGTCGGTCTTCGAGAGGGCCGTGTAGGCGCGCGGCTGTTCATTGAAGAGCGATTCGTCGCCGAAATAGTCGCCGGCGAGGATTTCGGCGACGGGGCGCATTCTCTCGTCGAGGATTTGCACGGTTCCTTTTTCGATCAGGTAAATCCGGTTCGCGACCTGCCCTGCGGAGAAGACCTTTTCGCCCGCGTCGTAGTCGTCTTCCTGGAGCTTTTCGGCAATCGCAAGGAGGATCTCGAGATCCAGTTCGCTGAAGAGGCGCGTCTTCTTCAAAAAGAAGGCTTTCTCAATAAGACTTTTCATATTCGAGTAACTCGTAGGCGAATTGATGGAAGGTTTCGTCCGAATGCTTCATCTGCTCGCGGAGCTGCTGCTTCCAGCCCGGCATTTGGAGTTTGGCTTTAAGCCGCACCGCGACGATTTTGTCGAAGAGCGAGGGAGAGCGGTCGAGTTTGGCGAGCAGCTCGGAGAGGGTGAGCTTTGGGTAGTCGCCCTGCCAGCGGAGGCAGGCGGCCATTTTTTCTTCGAGTGGCAGGTCGTCGACGAGCGGCGCGATGAGGCGGAAGATCCGGAGATCGCAGGTTTTTTCTAGGCTCTCTACAGCGTGGGAGTGGATCTTGGCGTTCCGGCTGTGGAGCGCGCGGACGAGGAGTTCGGGATCTTCGAGGGAGCCCGCGGCCCCCAGAAGGTGGATGATGAAGTCGATGACCGACTGGTAGCCGGCAAGGAGCGCGCTCTGGAGCATTTCGAGGTCGTAGAGCGGGTACTGGTTTTGGATCGTGTGGCCGAAGTAGAAGTAGAAATAGGCCCTCTCGATCTCCGTGTCGAGGATGTCGATCAGGTTCGTCTGGAGCTGCGGGAGGGCGAGGCGTCCCAGGATTTTTCCTGCCAGGATGCGCGCTCTCTCGGGGAGCGAGATGTCTTTCATCAAAGTGATGAGGAGAGGGACGATCTTGAGTCCCATCTGGCTGATGATTTCCTCGGTGCGGCGCCTTTCGTTCGGGCGGAAATGGACGCTGGCGAGGAGGATCTCTTTCACGGTTGTCGAGTCGGCGATCTTGCCGAGAGCGTCGAGAAGGAGGAGGCGGAAGGCGTTGTCGCGGGCGGCTTCGAGCTCTTCGATGAGGCGCGGGGCGTGGCGGGAAAGCCTTTTATCGGAGAGGCGGGCGACGCAGCGGGCGGCGGCGCGCTTCACGAGAACCGCTTCGTGGGAGAGGAACGGGATGGCTCTTTCGGCCGCTTCGACCGACTGGTCTTCGGCGAGCAGGTCGAGCGCGAGGCTCAGCTCGTCGATCCGTTTCGATTTCAGCATCAGGTCGAGTTTTTTCGAGGCGATAGTCCGGTTGAGCGCGGCGTAATCGAGAGACTGGTTGACGATCGATTTTTTCAGGGTGAGGATCGCGGCGCCCCGGAGCAGAAGGTCGGGGTGGTCGAGGTCGTCTTCGGCTTTTTCCGGGTGGTGGAGTCCTCGCTTGGCGAGGTAGAAGTTGGCCCACTTGGAGAGTTCGGGAGAGTCGGCGCTGAAACTCCAGGAGTCGATCAGTTCGATCGCGCGGGGTTCGGCGTTGAACGGGCTGCCGTCGAGCAGTTTGAGGAACTGGATTTTTGAGAGGGTTCCGCAGCGGGAGGCTGTTTCTAGGATCTGGGGCATCGCCTGCTCGTCGCCGATCTGGAGGAGCGACTCGATGGCCAGAAGCTGGATCTCCTCAGAGGGAGACCGGAGGGACTCGACGATGTCTTTTTTCGCCTCTTTGTGTTCGCGGCGGGTGAGCGAGGCGAGCCACCCTTTCAGCTTCCGTTCGAAGTGGAGGGCGTTGTCTTTGAGGTTCATCAGGATCGCGCTCGAATAGATGAGGCGGATGACGACTGCCAGAACGAGAACGATCAGGGTTAGGGTAAGGCCCAGCCAGCGGCTTCCCGACTGGAGCGCGAAGAGGAGGAGCGAGCTGACGAGCATCCCGATCGGCTCGAAGAACGAGTCGTTGATGATCCGCACTTTCGATTTGAGCTTTGTCGGAACGGCGTTGGAGAGGAGGTTGAAGCAATTGTCCTCAATGGTGAAGAGGATCCCGTCGACGGCGACAAGGCCCAGGACGGCGAGCATCATCGAATCCTGGAAGACCCACCCGGAATAGACGGCGAGGAAGAAGAGGGGGGTGATCAGGATCGCGTTATTCAGCCCCATCCGGCGCACGGTTCTGCTATAGAAGAAGATCCCGAAGATGATGTTGCAGAGCGAGATGATGGCGCGGCATTTCCCTAAAAATTCGGCGATTTTTCCTTCGGCCACCGCCTCGGAGGAGGAGCGGAAGAATTGGCCGAACGAATCCATGTAGTTGAACTCGGTGACGGTCAGGAGGAGCTGCATGAAAAGGCTGAGCAGCAGCAGGACGATGGCGAACCGGGAGCGGACGATGAGCTGGACGACGGAGCTGAACGAGTCGCGGCTCCCCGAGAAGGCCCCTTCGATCGAGTCGTCGTGCACCGCGTGGCTTTTCAGGGCGATCCGGCGCGCCTCGGCCATGGCGAAGAGGATCGACACGGAGGCGGCGATCAGGAGGCCGGAAAAACCGACCCGGTCCAATAATAAGTTGATAGCCGTTCCGGAGAGGATCGTTCCGAAGAAGTAGGCTGCGCTGTAGATCGAATAGACCCGTTTGGCGTCCTGCAGGTCGTGGTACTGGTCCGTGAAGGTCCAGGAGCAGGCGATCATCACGGCGAAGAACATCCGGGAGGCGATTTTGAGCACGTACCAGAACCAGTCGGGCGGGGAGGCGCCGACGATGAACGCGGCGGCGGCGCAGATGCAGGCGCCGAGGGCCATGGCCGTCGTGAGGATCCGGTAGGGGCTGGAGATCCGGAGGCTGTAGAGGACGAGGCTCGAGACGCCGATCATCCCGAGGGCGATCGAGAGGTAGACCCCTGGCAGCGACTCGGCTCCGATTTTCTCAAGAAAGAGGCCGTCCGATAGGGTGTCGAGGCAAGAGGAGCCGAACGCCCAAAGGATCGCCAAACGGGCGAACCGAAGCGCATGCGCTCCCTCGCCGGAATAGATGCCGAAAGCCTTCCTGAAAAACTGCTGGATCAACTCGGTTGCTCACCCATAAAAAATGATTTATTTTTCCAGCTACTATTGTACGATACAGGAGAATTTTCTCTATCAAATAAAAAGGGTTTTTTCCATATATTGGAAAATATGAAGGCGTCCGACTATCACATCGGGTTCATAGGCTTCGGCCATATGGCCCAAATCATCTTCCAGGCCATCGACCACGCCAGGCTCATCCCCCGCTCGCAGATCCTCTTTCTCCGTCGCGATCCCGAGAAGATGAAGCAGGACGAGCAGCGGTTCGGCATCACCTCCACCTCGCTCCAGAACCTGGTTGAGAAGAGCCACCTGATCCTTCTCGGCGTCCGCCCTTCGCAGGCCGATTTCGTCCTCCGCGACCTGGCTCATTTTCCCGAGGCTAAATCGAAGATGATCGTCTCGGTTTTGGCCGGCGTCAAGCTCGCCTTTTATCAGAAATATTTAGGGCAGAACGCCCAGATCCTGCGGGTGATGCCCAACCTCTGCTCCGCTGTGGGCGAGGGGATGAGCGTTTTCACCTATGGGGGGCACCCTTCAGTCGAGTTCCGGAGCCTGACGAACCTGATTTTCGGCAGCATGGGGCAGGTGATCGACGTCTCAGAGGATCTGATGGACATCTCCTGCGGCCTTGCCGGCAGCGGCCCCGGGTTCGTCTTTTCTCTCATCGAAGCGATGGCGCGCGAGGGGGAAAAGCAGGGGCTTGCCTATGCGAAAGCGCTCAAGATGGCAGCCCAGACGTTTCTCGGCGCAGCCAAGCTGATCGTGAAGGGGGCCGACCCTGAAAAACTCCTGACTCAGATCGCCACGCCCAACGGCACGACCGAAGCAGGGCTGAAGAAGCTGCGCGAGCTGGAGGTCGATAAGCATCTGCAGGAAGTCGTTGCCGCATCGGCCCGCCGCTCGAAAGAAATCTCCGAACAAATCTACTGATTTTCTTTATTCAGAGAAAAATTACAGGATAATCCTTCCCCGAAGAACGAGGCGTTCTGCGGGGACCCCTGGATTGCAGGATCGCCGGTTCGCTCTGCGAACCGGCAGGATAAGCCCACCCCAAAGAACGAAACGTTCTTCAGGGCCCCGGCGCAGGATATAAAATTAGGGGGCCGCCGGGTTCAGCCTCAAAAATTGAGGCTGGCTGCGCCGACAGCGCAGCTGCAAACTCCGTTTGCACCCGGCGGCCCTTTCCCCTAATCTTGCAGCCCGCCATAAGGCGGGCGTATCCTGTCAGCTTTGCAAAGCGAAGCGGATCCTGTTCTTTTTTTAAGAGCCTCGATTATGTGATTCATCTTTCAATCTGGGCTCGGTTCATTGTTCTTGATCCGGAACCGCGATTCGGTGTAAAAATGTTAGATCTCATTTTTCTACCGAGGCTCAATGGAAAAGCGACAACTGGCCATCATCGGCTCCGGCCCTGCAGCGTTCACTGCAGCTATCTACGCAGCGCGAGCAAACCTCAATCCGATCGTCTTCGAAGGTTTTATGTCCGGCCCCTCGGGAGGACAGCTCATGACCACAACCGAAGTGGAAAATTTCCCCGGATTTCCCGATGGAGTTTTGGGTCCTGAGCTGATGATCAAATTCCGGATGCAGGCCGAGCGGTTCGGAACGACGATTTTAACGGAAGACGTTGTCTCGGTCGATTTGGGCAAACACCCGTTTTTGGTGAGCGGATCGTCTACGAGAGTCATGGCCGATGCGCTGATCGTTGCAACGGGAGCGACGGCGAAACGGCTCGAAATCGAAGGAGCCGGAGACGGCGAGTTTTGGCAGAAAGGCGTCACTGCCTGCGCGGTATGCGACGGAGCCGCCCCGATTTTCAGAAATAAGCCTCTCTTTGTGATCGGAGGGGGAGACAGCGCAGTTGAAGAGGCTGTCTTTCTCACGAAATATGGAAGCCGCGTCTACATTGTCCATAGAAGGGATCAGCTCAGAGCCTCGAAGATTATGGCAGAGCGGGCGATGAAACACCCCAAGATCGAAATCCTGTGGAATTCGGCGATCGATAAGATCATGGGCGACCAGGTAGTGAGGAAAGTCATATTGAAGAACCTCGTTACCGGAGCCAAGGAAGAACGGGAAGCGGGCGGGGTCTTTTTTGCGATCGGCCATCAGCCCAACACTGGGTTTTTAGCGGGCCAGCTTGAAACGAACGAAACCGGATATTTGATTGTTAAAAAGGGTTCGACCTATACTTCGCGGGAAGGCGTGTTCGCTGCGGGCGACGTCCAGGACCCCACCTACAGGCAGGCGATCACAGCGGCCGGAACCGGCTGCATGGCGGCGCTCGACGCCGAACGGTGGCTAGCGGAAAAGGAAAGTGAAACGTAGAGTTCTCTGGATTGCTTTATTGATGCCCATATTCGGGGGCGCGCTTGAAGTGCAGCCCTGGTTCGGAGACGTGTTTGAATTCCACTATCTGGCGAGCTACTGCTACAGCCGATTCACTTCGGTGCAAAATGGCGTTCCCCAGCTCAGGCATCCCTTCAATAGCAACGTGATCTACAATGGACTCGATTTTTCTCCGACCCCTGAGTGGAGCATCGACGCCGACATCCAGTTCTCCTCCACATCGAAAGTGAATTTTGATTTCCGCTCGGTCGCTTTCCAGGCCAGGTATCTTTGGCTCGATGATATCGTCGGCGACGCCGTGAGCTTTGCGACTGGCGTAAGCGCTCGGGTCACATCGTCAGACAGTTTGCGCGATGTGAGCTGCCCCTCTCACGGAAATGCCGACTTCGAGCTGAATTTTTCTATCGGGAAAGAGTGGGACGCTTCCGATTGCTGGCGGTTCCGCGTCTGGGGCTATGGCGCAGCCGGGCATGCGAACCGCGGCTCTCCCTGGGTTCGCGCGATGGCAGCTCTCGAAACCAATGTCGACGATGAGCATAAATTCGCTCTCATCGCCGACGGAAGCAACGGCTACGGCAGGCATTCGCGGGTCGATATCGACAGTTTTTACGGCTATGCGAAGATCCGTCAGAAATCGATCGATCTGATCTTCCGCTACGGCTACCGGATGGGTGTTTGGGGGACGCTCCGGCTCGAATACGGCCACCGCTTTCTCGCTAAATCCTGTCCCGCCAAAGTGAATGCGTTTACCGTTAGCTATCTGCTTCCTTTCTGTTTCTAGAGGTATTTGAACCTATGTCAATCAATCTGATTCCGCGATCTTTGAGCGCTTTTTGGCATATTTTCTTGCTCAGTTCGGCGTCTACCCTTTGGGTATGCCGCCTCCTTCGTTTCAAAAATCTGCTGAAAAAGCATCTCAAATCTCATCGAAACTCTTGGTTAACATAGGTTCTTATGCTCTCTCCCGATGTTCCCTTTCCGATTGAAAAAGTGAATCGGGAACTGATCTTTCTCAAAAATTTCATCTCTAATCCGAATATCGAAGTGGGGGACTACACTTACTACGACGGGAGAGACCGTCCTGCAGAATTCGAAAAGCGGAATGTGATTTTCGGGTACACCGCGCGCCTCAAAATCGGCAAGTTCTGCCAGATCGCCTACGGGGTGAAGTTTTTCCTCAGCGACTCCAATCACCAGATGAGCGGTTTTTCCACCTATCCGTTTTTTGTTTTCGGCAAGTATGGAGAGGGATGCCCTGAATGGGAAAATTACAAGCTTGATCTTACAGACAAAGGCGATACGGTAATCGGAAACGACGTCTGGCTGGGGCACGAATGCGCGATTCTGCCCGGCGTCAAGGTCGGCGACGGCGCGATCATCGGCGCGAAAGCGGTTGTAACCAAAGATGTGCCCCCTTATGCGATCGTCGGGGGGAACCCTGCCAAAATCATCCGCATGCGCTTTTCGGACGAAGCGATAGCCCGGTTGCTCGCAATCCGCTGGTGGGATTGGGATTACGAGAAGATCTCACACAACATTGCTGCAATCGCTGGCTCCGATCTCCAAGTTTTAGAAACAGCTGAATAAAACGAAACTCAGATAGCTAGGCAAAAGCCGTCGCCATCTGAGATTTTAGACAGGGATGCAGGCTGTCTTGTAGCACAACCCATTAAGACGTTTGGAAGGGATCGTTTTCCGGTTCATCGGTTTTTTCCTCTTCTGCGCTATTGGGCGGCCGTCCTGCGCTTGACAAACTCATTTCGAGCTTCTCCTTAAATATTTCGTAGCCATCATGCGGCGGGTTGTACCTGGGTAAGTCAATCTGGAGGGTGCAAGTGTGATAGGACGGAAGCCTGAGTTGATCTCCATTAACTCGATAAGGGTAGATAAGCAAAGGATTTCGACCGACCGTCTCAGATCCCGAAATGCAGAAGAGAAATTTGCGAACTTGCGATTCATCGGACTCTTGGATCCAGCGGATCAAATAGCCTTTTTGGACAGAGTATTGATTTCCAGCTAAAGCGCGAATAACCGCCTCTTTAGAAAAGCGCCCCTGGATCGCCTCCCCCAGTTCTTCTGGCGAAGCCGTTCTTCGTTCGTTCCAGGAGGTTCTGGAAGCGATTCCTGAAGCGATGCTCAGGACGGGATGCAAGAGCGCATCGTTGAATCCGACAAATGAAGCGAGATCGTGCAAGTTTTCGATTCCCGGGATTTGTAATCTTGCGGGGAGATTGCCATTTGCGATTATTCCCATCTCCGTTTCCTCCAACCAGGGATATTTCGATTTGGCGTAAATCGAGAGGAGTTTGTTGTAGGTGGAGGATTCAATTACCAATTGCCCTCTTGGAGGGATCTCTGCTGCATTTAACGAGTGCAGCATTTGAAAGAGCAGCGCGCTAAAGCGGATGCCGGTTGTCGCCTGTAGGCGGCCAGCCAGAATTTCGCCGAGGATAATGCCGATATTGTAGGCGCCTTCGAGCTCGGCTGGATGAGAGAAATTCGGCATGAGCAACCCTTGCGCGTCGACTGTCGCGCGGAGCCGCTCCGCTGGAAGTTCTGCATCCTGTGTGAAGAGATTCGAGAATAGCCTTGTGATGAAATCGCGTCTAAGTCCGCCAGCGTCGATTCCCTGGGAGTTGGAATAATTCACATTTGGTAGGCCGTTTATAAGATTTCTTGCGTAGCCGGCCAAGGTCCTTCGGGGATCATTTGCGACTTGTACAAGAGTCGTTTGAAGGGATTGTGGTAGAGCCGGTTGAGCCCCAAAATGGTCAGCATAGCGAGTCTGGTCGAAGACGAT